>DGUB01000116.1 GCA_002393815.1 Ruminococcus sp. UBA4321
CCGTCCGGAGTGACCAGACCTGTAAGCCGGGTTCTGTCGGGTACGGCAATTTATCTAGGCTTTGCGTCGCCGCAAAGCTCAAGCCGCCATTGCAGCCATGTCCGCCGAGCCGGCGTTCAGACACGCTGCACCATAAGGCGTTGCATCGGATAGGGTTTACACGGCGGTACAGTCTCCTGCACCCCGGTGAGCTTTTACCTCACCATTCCACCTGTGCCGCATGCGGAAGCACACGGCAGTTTCTTTTCTGCTGCACTTTCCCTAGGGTCGCCCCCGGCTGCCGTTAGCAGCTATCCTGCTCTGTGATGCCCGGACTTTCCTCGTAAACCTGAAAAACGTTCACGCTGCCGTACAGTCTGCTCAAAAAATATTATACCTGATTCCGGCAGATTTGTCAAGTCTTTTTTTCTGCAAAACACTTGACATTTCCGGAAAAATATGCTATAATAATAGAAACCGTTTCATAGGGCTACTCCTTTCATAAAATCATCCCTGAAGAATTTTCAAAATTCAGGGGTGATTTTCTTATTTGGGTAAAATTATGACATTGACAACGGTTTTCTCTTATGCTATAATAAAAATATATCAGAATCCAGAAAAGAGGTTATTTTTTATGCATAAAATTTTCAGCAGAAGTGTTTCTGTGCTTCTGTGTCTTTCCTGTCTGACAGCTGTTCCGGCGAAAGCCGTTTACACCAGTCCGGATGAAATTACAGTCACGCTCCGCGCCATGGAAGGCGGCTATATTCCGGCAGACAATGTACACAAAATCTATGTCAGCCCGGAACAAGCCAAAAGCGGAAATCTTCTGCATTTCGGTATTTTTTTCGAGACTGACCCGGCAGCTGCTGATATTTCCAATCTTTCTGTCGGTTTGGAATGTGAAGATATTCTGTTCACAAAATCCGGTTTTCTGAACCCTGTCAATTATGCTTACAGTGAGGAAAAAGAATTCACACATACTGACGGGAATGTTTATTCTTCCAGATTCAAGCCCTACTGTTTCGGACGCATCAATATGATGGGAAGCTATGAAACAGGTGCATTTTTATTCCAGACCAATATTACGGAACATTCCCTGATTTCTACATGGAACTATGATTTAGGCAACCTGGATGAAAACGGAAACAAGATTTTCACAGCGTTCTTTTTCGGGGATGCTTCTGACTCTTACAGTTTTCTGGAATTCAATATGGAAATTCCGGAAGGAACACCAGCCGGAACTTATCCTGTCAGCTTTGTCACCAATGAAGCCAATATCACAGAAAGAGGTTCTACTTATATCGGCAGTGACAACAGCATTCCCAATGAAGAAAAACCCGGAACATATATCAGCATTTATCATCATATCGTTCCGGCAGTACAGGGGGCTGAAATCATCATTGCTGACAAAAACCCGGAAACAGAAACCGATATTGCACCGGTTTTCCGGTACGCTTACGATGAAACGCCTTTTTCTGTACAGGACTTTCCGGCGGAAACCGTGCTTTCCTATGGCGGTGATTCCCTGACATTCCAGACTGACAGCCTTCTGGAAATTTTTGAAGCCGGATGTCCGGCAGACAGAACCGTCACAGAACCTGTCACACTCCGTTCAGAATTATCACTTTCCGGAACGCCCGTACAGGACAGTCAGGGCGACCCGGCTGCACTGGAATACCGTATCGGTCTGAAAGGAGATGCCAACTGTGACGGCAATGTGGATGCTTCAGATGCTTCTCTTATACTGACTTATGCTGCCCTGACCGGCTCCGGCGGAGAAGCTTCCCTGACAGGCGAAGACCAGACCACAGTCACAGAACAGTTTGCTTTCTTCCTCGCCGATACTGATACCGAAGGCGCAGAAAATGCCGTTCTGGATGCTTCTGACGCTTCCCGGATTCTGACATATGCGGCTCTGAAAGGTGCAGGTGACGAACCCGACTGGAGTAAAATCCTGTAATTTTCTTTTACCTGTTTTTTACCTTGCTTTTTGCAAACTATCACAGAACGAACATATTCGTCCTGTATAATACAGAACATAGAGAGATAAAAAATCAACAATCAGCACGGAATTGGGTATCTTAAAGAAAGCGGTGCATTTTATGTTCAATAACAGAAAAAATAATCTGAAAAAAATAAACAGCATGTTCGCAGCAGCAGCGGCTTTTGCGCTTCTGGTAACAGGATGCGGCACTTCCGCTCCGGAAGATTCCAGTTCCGTTGCAGAGGAAAAAATAGCAGAACTGACTTCCAGTCTGACAGATGAAACTTCCGGTCAGGCAGATGACAGTTCCAGTGCAGATGCTGCCACGGCTTCTGCGGTCAGCAATCTGACAGTTCCCGAAAATGTCCCCTATTCGACAGATGTCAGCAGTCTGTTCACAGAACGCGATTTAAGAACCGATTATGAAATTACTTCTTCCATCAATCTGGATGAAGTGACTGATTCCGTTCTGACTATCACACAGGCAGGTATTTATGAACTTACCGGAACACTGAAAGACGGACAGATTCGCATTAACTCAGAAGATAAAGTTCAGATTGTTCTGAATAATGCCAATATCAGCTGTTCTTCCGGCTCTGCGATTTATATCGAAAACGCAAAGAAAGCCTTTATCACTCTGGCAGACGGCTCAGTCAACACCGTTTCTGACGGCACAGGCTATTCGAGCGATACCGTTTCCGGTGCAGCCATCTACAGTTCCGACAGCCTGACCATTAACGGCTCCGGCTCTCTGACCATCAACGGCAATGAAGATGAAGGCATTACTGCCAAGGATGAATTAACCATCACAGGCGGAACAATTACTGTCAATGCTGTCGGCAACGGCATCAAGGGTAAAGATTCAGTCGCCGTCTATGACGGAACATTTCATATCACCTCCGGCGGTACAGGTCTGAAATCCAGCAATGCTGTTGATGAAGGCAAAGGCTTCGTCTATATCCGGAACGGCAGTTTCACAATTGACGCTCAGGGCGACGGCATTCAGGCTGAAACAGAACTCATCATCGAAAACGGTACGTTCGATATCACTTCCGGCGGCGGTACTGCTAACGCCGAAACAAAGCATAATGACGATTTTGGCAGCGGTTTCGGTCGCGGCGGATGGGACAATACAGAAACTTCTGAAACCACAGAAGAAGATACCGTCAGCATCAAAGGCGTGAAAGCCGGAACAATGCTCTACATCTCTGGCGGAACTCTCTCCCTGAATACTGCTGATGATGCCCTGCATTCCAACGGCAGTCTGTACCTTGCAGGCGGTGAATTCAACATTTCCGCAGGTGACAAGGGCATTCATGCCGATACAGAACTCACCATTTCAGACGGCAGTATCACGATTGCACAGTCTTATGAAGGCATTGAAGCAGCAGATATTCTTGTTTCCGGCGGTACTGTTATCCTGAATTCTTCTGATGACGGTTTCAACGCAAGCGACGGCTCTGACCAGGGCGCACGCGGTGACGCAGTCAACTGTTCCCTCGAAATCTCCGGCGGTTATGTCTATGTCAATGCCAACGGCGACGGACTCGATTCCAATGGAAAATTAACTGTCAGCGGCGGAACAGTTCTTGTCGATGGTTCTACCAATGACGGAAACGGCGCACTCGATTCCAATAACGGCATTACCGTGACAGGCGGTTTCCTGATTGCTGCCGGAAATTCCGGCATGGCTGAATATCCGGATGATGCTTCTCAGAACGTGATTGTCATCACTCTGGATAATTACCAGAATGAGGAAACACTTGTTACTCTCTGTGATGAAAACGGCACTGAAATCATCAGTTTTGCACCTTCCAAGAAATTCAATTCCGTGGTTGTCAGCAGTGATGCTCTGGAATCCGGAAAAACTTATACACTTTATCTGGGCGGTACTTCTTCCGCTGATTCCGAAAACGGCTTATACACAGCCGGTTCTTATCAGAATGACGGCACAGAATCCGGTTCTGTCACCCTCGAAGATTCTGTCAGCTTTATCGGCACAGCGAAAAGCATGGGCATGATGGGCGGCGGAGGATTCGGCGGCGGTCACATGGGCGGCGGTCAGCCCGGCAATATGGAACTTCCCACTGACGAAAACGGAGATTTCACCATGCCCGAAAATATGGAACTTCCTACCGACGAAAACGGAAACGTCACTATGCCCGAAGATTTCGACCCCTCTCAGATGCAGGGCGGCGGAATGGGCGGTTTCCCCGGCGGTCAGATACCTGACGGCATGGAACTCCCTACTGATGAAAACGGCGAAATCGACCGTTCTCAGATGAAAGGCGGCAGAGGTATGAAAGGCAAGCCCAGCAGTGATTTCAATCCTGACGGCGCACCGGATGCCGCTCCCGGCGGAGAAATACAGAACAGCTGATTTCCCCGGTTTTAAACAGCAATCTTCTTCATAATAGATACCCTTTCAAACAGATACCAAAAAACAGGAACAGTCCGGAAACGGGCTGTTCCTGTTTTATATCACTGTTGTTCCAGCATCATCAGGCGGAGCGTGAGTTCATCTTTGAGGACTTTCGGCAGACTATAGACGTTTCTGTAACCGTCATTGTTAATAATCAGCCATTCTTTTTCGTCTGTGATGACAATCGTCAGACCGTAACTCTTGAATACTTCTCCGGAATCGCTGAATGTCAGCATTTTGCCGTCTTTTTCGTAAGCATCCAGATAAGAAATATCTACATAAGTTCCGGACTGCTGTGCCTGCGATTCGATAAGTCCGTCAGGCACTTCATCCAGAGCAGAACCGGAATTCAGATACATTTCGGCAAGCGTCACAAAGCTTTTCTGGTCGGAGAGTTCAACCTGATTTCCCTGATAATAGGCTGTCATGGTGAAGTCATATCCGGCAGATGCGGCAGTATTCCGTGTTTCATCCGGATTCTGCGGATTTTCTTCCTGCGGCGGAATTGTTTCCGGAACGGGAGCATTTTCCTGACTTACAGATTCCGGAAGCAGTCCTGCCTGATAAGCTTCATCAACAAGTTCCGTAAACTGCATTTTATATTCGTCCTGCATATCGCTCTGGCTCAGCAGCTGCTGAATCTGTAAATAGCTTGCAGTTCCGGCATACTGGCTGTTTCTCAGGAGCATTCCGAATTCTGTCACAGCGGCGGCAAAGGATTCATTTTTCTGCATCTGGTCAGACCAGCTGGAAGATTTCAGGATTTCAAAGTCTTTATACAGACTTTGGTCGCCGTCAGGAGCTTTATATCTCATAGCAAGTTTCAGAAGATTATCCGCTTCTGATTCCGCCGGAACAATTTCATATAAAGCCGTTACGGAATGCCCTGCACCGATTTCTCCGGCATCGACTTTATCATTATTGAAATCTTCGTTGGCAAGTACTCTGTTTTCATAGCCAATCAGACGATAACTCTGCACAGTGTCCGGATTGAATTCAAGCTGTAACTTGACATCTTTCGCCACGGTGTAGAGCGTTCCGCCCATCTCCTGCACGAGAACTTTCTTTGCTTCGAGTTCGCTGTCGATATAGGCATAATTGCCGTTTCCGTTATCGGCAAGAGTTTCGAGTTTTTCGTCTTTCAGATTGCCATACCCGAATCCTAACACGGACAGGTGTACACCTGTATCACGTTCTTTTTCAACGAGAGTTTTCAGTTCTTCGGCAGAAGAGACACCGACATTCAAATCGCCGTCAGTCGCGAGCAGAACTCTGTTATTGCCGCCCTGAATGAAATATTTTTCTGCAATCTGATAAGCCATCTTGATTCCGGCTTCTCCGGCGGTGGAGCCGCTTGCTTCCAGATTGTTGATAGCATTGACAATTGTTTCTGTATCATTTCCGGCTGCGCCTTCCAGTACAACGGATTCATATCCGGCATAAGTCACGATGGAAACGCGGTCATTCTCATTAAGATTTTCGGCAAGCATATTGACAGCTTTCTGCACCAGTCCGAGACGGTCTTCCCCGTACATAGAACCGCTGACATCAATCAGAAATACCAGATTCATCGGCGCACGGGTGCTTAAATCAATCTTATCTGCCTGCAAGCCTATCAGCATCAGCTGATTATCCGGATTCCAGGGGCAGGAACTCAGTTCGGTGGTAACGGAAAACGGCGAATCATCTTCCGGAACGGGATAATCATAATTAAAATAATTAATCATTTCTTCGATTCTGACTGCCTGCGGAATATTCTCATAATATCCGTCCTGAATCATTCTTCTGACGTTCGCATAAGAAGCCGTATCGACATCAATTGAGAATGTGCTTGTCGGTTCATCGGCAGTACTGATAAAGCCGTTTTCGACAATCTGAGCGTATTCTTCGGTATTATAATCATATTCTTCGCCGCCTTCTTCGTAAGCGGCTTCGGCATCAGCGGACTGCTGATAAGCCGGAGAACCGCCGGCAGCATCAGATTTTGCAATGCCGTTTTCTGCACGGCTGTAGTTTGCCGTATAGCTTTCATCGGAACTTCCGCCGCATGCGGCATAGAATACGGCTGTCAGGCATACTGCCATGAATAACGCTGTTTTTCTGAATTTTTTCATAATAATTCCTCCTTAAGAATCAATACTTGATGAATGTAAAATAAAACTTTTCATCCGGATGAACCGGGAATGTTACGATATCATAAAGATATTTTTCATCACTGTAGATGAAGGGCGAACGGGATTCTGCTGTATATTCCGTACCTCTGCACACTGCAAGCCAGGCATGTCTCTCATAATCGGAAATTTCTGATTTCGGAATCCAGACAACGACGGAACAGTCTTTCGCGCTTCCGATTGCATAGGCTTTAGATGCGAATTTTGCTTTTTTCTCTTTTCCGATTTCCCAGCTGGAAATGTCATCCGGAACAGTTTCAGAGACAGTAACATCTTCCGGATTTCCGTCAACTACATAATAATAAAAAGAATCAAAACTGCCAATCTGATAAGTATGATATTGACTTTCTGCTTTCGTGAACAGATAGGTACTGTCCGCAAAGACGGCATTTTCACTTTCTGCTGACAGAAAGCCGTTCTGTAAATCTTCCTCTGAACGATAAGAAATAAACTGTATCTTATTTTTCTCATTCTGAAAGAAGGGTTTCAAATCCTCCTGCCGAGTTTCAAGCGGCGTTAAATCTGTACTGACATACTGTACAGTGATTGTACTTTGCAGAGAGTTCAGGAAATCCTGAATATTTGTGCCGTCGAAATATCCGCTGTACAGGTTATCGCTTTCTTCTTTGGAAAGATTGGAATTCAGTTCTGTGCTTTCCAGTACAGCCGAATGCACTCCCGGCAGAAGCGCTTCGCACTGCTCCTGAATGAAGGCTTCCAAATCTTCTTTCTGATAGCTGTCTAATCCTTCGTGATTCGGTTGACTGCCGTCAATATAGACTTTAAATGCTCTGTCCTGATATTTCATATTCACCAGAACTGTTGAAAGCGGTTCAGACCCTATCCACATAGGACGGCGTTCCTGTTTAGTATCAGTGACTTCGGCATCAATGCCGTATTTTTGTAGGATATAATCTTTTGCGTTCTGCTCGGCGGTCTGCACCCATTGTTTGTTAAGCTTCTTCTGTTCGGCATCATCACAGCCGCAGAACAGTACTGGACTCGCACACAGCAGAATCAGAATCCTGTTTCTTAATTTCATAAATTCGCCTTTCTGAATTTATTTCAGATAGAGGAAATAAAATTCCTCATCCGGATAAAGATGAAAATATCTTGTGCAGTAAGAACCGCTTATATTTTCTATATCACCAATATAACTATGTGAAAAGCTGTCATTCTCGCACACTGCATCGCGGATGCCTTCAGAACCGGAAATTTCTGACTTCGGGATGAAAACATAAATATTTGTTTCTTTTTTGGTTTCGATTTTCCACGCTTTTGAGGCGAATTCTGCACGATGATGCACGTTCCAGTTAGAAATATCATCCGGTTCGGTTTCGGAAATGACAACATCTTCGGGAGTGCCGTCCGGAACATAATAATAAATATTCTGATACTGACCGATTTCGTAATGATAATAATTTTCTTCGTTGTTGAAAAATTCATAAATATAATCAAACCAGACCGCATATCCGCCGTAGTCACTGGCATGGTACAGAGTTTGTAAGGTACATTCCTGCAAAGCTTCTTCCGAACGGAAGGAAATAAACATGATATTGTGAAATCTTCTGAAATCTGGAGAATTTTTTATCACTGACAAATCCAGTTTGGACAAATCTTTCTGAATATACCGGACAAAGATTCTGCTTTTTTCAAGAAGTTCCGGCGCATTTTTGCCGTTGAAATAAGTTGAGAACAAAATCTGACTTTTCAGCATTTCAAAAGTGAATTCTCCTCGGCTCAGTTCGATATTATATACACCGGGAAGAGCGTCTTCACATTTACTCCGTATGAAATTCAGAATTTCTTCTGTCTGATAGCTGTCTGCGCCGTCTGTATTGGGATTTCTGCCGTCAATGCCGACATCGAAGCTTTTGTCCTGATACTGCATTCTGACCAGAATATTTGACCGCATCTGTCTGCCGAACATGCCGGGGTCCCAGTCCTGCTCTGTGCTGAGGATTTCCGCCTGAAAGCCGTACTTTTCCTGAATATACGCCTGTGCATTCTGACAAGCCTGAGCAGTCCACTGTTGTGTATTTTGTTCCCGTTCGGCTTTCTGCTGCCGGATTCCGCTGACAATGCTGTAAACGGTATACAGACCGCCCAGAAACGCCAGCAGAACAAGCAAACCAAGCAGGGAATGCAATAATTTCATGAGTTTCATAAGCTTTCCCATTTCTGAATTAACAAATCCAGATTCAAATCTTTTGTGAGATACATTCTGTCATAGAAATAATCGTCAATGCCGTAACTGTCATACAAGACCGGAGTGTTGTCGCTCTGCATGAGCGTATACCAGCCGTTCGGGATGACAAGTTTGTTATCCTGAGTTTTTTCAATCTGTGGGGCGCACTCATAAGCAAGATTGAAATCCGCCGTCACCGGAAGAACATATTCATGATTCTGTTCCAGAATATAAGCCGATTCTGTTTCGAGTTTAATTTCTTCCTGACTGAGTTCACCGCCGTAAACATCCAGAATCTGCAACGTATAGTGCATCTTTCCGGATTCAGAATCCTGATACCCGTTCAGAACTTTCACATCTATGAAAAGCTGTGTCTGTTTCAGGATTTCATCTTCACTGAAATATTCGCCGTCCGTGCCGAGCCGTGACAGATTCACCATTGAAGCGATTGGCTTTTCATGCGGAACATTCAGATTCTGATATTTCAGGGGTTCTTGTGCGGAATTTGTTTCCGGCATTGCCTGTACGGCATTTTGAGCAGAAGAAACTTCTGCATTGTCTTCCGGCATTTCTCCAGCGGCTTCTCCTCCGGCTTCTTCCGCAGGTGCGGCGGATTCTGCATCCATAGGGATACTTTCAGTTTGATTTAGAGTTCTTGTCGTGCTGACAAACCGCATTCCGGCGATTACCAGCAGAAGACATGCCGCGACGGTCAGGAATCTGCTTCCGGAAGTCATACGAATCGTTCTTCTGACGGGCTGTGAAACAGGCTGTTCCGGCAGACGGTTTTCAATTTTCTGCCACAGTGCATCTTTATTGGGGATGTTCTGCTGCATTTCTTGTTTTAATCTCTCCTCGATATTTTTTCTAGTCATACCAGTTCGCCCTCCTTTGCCAGTTTCTGTAATTTTCCGATTGCGTTTCGGTATTTCCAAGCGACTGTACCGAGAGGTCGTTTCAGTATGACTGCGATTTCACGGAAAGTCAGTTCGGCTGCAATATGCATCTGTACAATTTCCTGTTCTTCGTCGGAAAGAGAAGATAACAAGTGTGATGTATGCATTTTATTGATAGTAGTTTCCTCGGCTGTCGTATGTTCTGTGAGTGCTTCGCTGTTGAGGATTTCCGGGTCTTCTGCGGGAATTTCCCTGCCGGATTTCCGGAAATAGTCAACTGCCATATTTCTTGCAATGGTATTCAGCCAGCATCTGTGACCGCTGCCCGGCTGATAGGATGAGGCACATTCCCAGAGTTTCAGAAAGAAATCCGAAGTCAAATCTTCAGCGTCCTGATGATTGTGAACTTTGCTCAAAAACAGTCTGTAGATTTTATCGCCGTACGCATCGTAAATCAGTTTGAGAGCGTTTTTGTCACCGTTGCGGATTTTTTCGACAGCTGCATCGAATTGTAAGTCTGTCATATTGCAGCAAGTTCCTCCTTTTCATGACCGGAATTGTTCCGGTCTGCTTATAATACGGATAAGAGATACCAGATTTATGGGAAAAATCTGCACAAAGATTTTTATTTTTCTTTGTGCAGATTTGATAAATCTATTATTTTTTCTGTTCATCAGAAAATATTCCGTCATATCTTTATCAGTATTTATTATAGCGTAATCATTCAGATTTGTCAAGATATATTGCGATATTTTTCTTCAGGTGTGGTGAAAGTCAACATTTCCTGTGTGAATTCATATTGTGTATTTGTGCATAAAGTAACTTGAAAAGATTGCTGAAATATAGTATAATGAAACAAAACGGAGTATTCTACGAAAGGAAAAAAGCCTATGCAACTGATAAATTTAATGTTGGGCGAACTTGCAACCAACTGTTATATTCTGGATATCGGAAACGGTGAAGCTGTGGCATTCGATATCGGAAACGGCGCAAAGAAAGTAATTCAGGCTCTGGAAGTCTATCATCTGAAACTGAAAGCAATTCTGCTCACACACGGACATTATGACCATGTCGCAGGTGTGGAAGCCGTCAGAACAATAACCGGCGCAGAAGTCTATATTCATGAAAAAGATGCTGTCATGCTCGAAAGCGGTGAAGCCAATCTGTCATGGCAGCTGACAGATGATATTTATGTTCCTGTCACGGAATATCATACACTCAAAGGCGGAGAAATCTTAGAATTCGGAAACCGGAAAATTCAGGTGATGCACACGCCCGGACATACCCCTGGCGGTGTCTGCTATCTGACAGATGATATGATGTTTTCCGGAGATACGCTCTTTAAGGGCAGTGTCGGCAGAATCGACCTCGGCGGCAACCGAGACGAAATGATGCAGTCACTCCGGAAGATTGCCGTTCTGGAACAGAATTATAAAGTCTATCCCGGACATTTCGATGCTTCCACTCTGGATTTTGAAAAGAAACATAACCCCTATCTGAGGAATCTTTCATGAATTATGCATTGATTTTCAGAAATCATGATTTCGAGTATGAAGTGCAGGCAGTCGCGAAAATTTTCATTCCGGGGGTAAGATTTCAGCTCTGCCGGGATTCGGAACTTTCTGATGCGGAAAATCAGATTCTCACAGAATATGATGAAAAAAATCATCTGATGCATATAGAAATTTTTCTGCATGGCAGAAGCTATTCTGATATTGCTCCGGCGAAAACGGAAAAATCTGAACAGGAATTTCAGCTTTGCCGAATGCTTTATCAGGGTTTGCAGAAGCTGACCGGCTATCAGCCGCCATGGGGAATGCTGACCGGAATCCGCCCTGTCCGGAAAGTTCTGGACAAGCTTTCACAAGGTCTGACTCCGGAACAGGCTTGTCAGGAACTCAAACAGAAATATCTGATTTCTGATAAAAAATTACAGCTAGCCTTGCAGACGGCTCTGATTCAGAAAGAAATTCTTCCGCACAGTCTGAAAGAAATCGGCTTGTATATTTCAGTTCCGTTCTGCCCGACAAGATGCAGTTACTGTTCGTTTGTATCACATTCTGTGGAAAGCGCAAAATCCCTGATTCCGGCATATGTGCAGAAACTCTGCGAGGAAATCCGGATTCTGGGAGAACTGATTCAGAAATATGATTTATCCGTACAGTCGGTCTATATCGGCGGAGGTACGCCGACAGCCGTTTCTGCTGAACAGCTGAAAGAAATCATGCAGGCAGTGCAGAATCATATTGATATTGCTCATGCGCGTGAATATACCGTCGAAGCCGGCAGAGCCGATACTATCACAGAAGAAAAACTACTCGTTATCCGCGAAATGAATGCTGACCGGATTTCCGTCAATCCGCAGACTTTACAGGACAGTGTCTTACAGAAAATCGGACGCTGTCATACTGCACAGCAGGCAGTCGAAGCCTTTCAGCTGGCTCGAAAACTCGGATTCGATAATATCAATATGGATTTAATTGCCGGACTGCCGTCAGATACTTATGAAGGCTTTTCCGATACGCTCCGGAAAGTCATTGACCTGAATCCGGACAGTATTACCGTTCATACACTCACGCTGAAACGCGCCGGAACACTCTATCACGATGCGAATCATCAGAATACAGAAATTCCCGTTGTCGAGAAAATGACAGAACTCTCCGCGAATCTGCTTCCGGAAAACGGATATCAGCCGTATTATCTCTACCGGCAGAAAAACACAGTCGGCAATCTCGAAAATGTCGGCTATGCCAAACCCGGAAAGGAGAATTTATATAATATTCTGATTATGGACGACAGACAAACCATTCTCGGCGCAGGATGCGCGGCTTCCAGCAAAGTCATTCTGCCAGACGGAAACTTAACCAGAGTCATTAATTATAAATTTCCTTATGAATATATCAACAGATTCGGGGAACTCATGAACAAAAAACAGCAAATCGCTGGTGAACTGGAGAAACTCACATGAAAGGCATGATTTTTGATTTCAACGGCACCATGATTTTCGATAAGGAATTTCATGACAAGGCATGGCGAGCATTTCTCGAAGACAGAATTCAGAGAGAAATTTCAGAAGAAGAATTTCAGGCGCATGTTTACGGCAGGTCAGCACACGATATTTTATCTTATTTTCTGGAACGGGAAGTTTCCGGACAGGAAAGCATTCAGATTGAAGAAGAAAAAGAAAAGATTTACAGAAATCTTTGTCTGCAAAGTCCTGATTTTCATCTTGCAGAAGGTCTGCCGGAATTTCTCGATAACCTGAAAGAACAGGGCATTCCCGTCACAATCGCGACGGCTTCCGCACGGAAAAATATGAAATTCTTTTTTGAGAATCTGAATCTTTCCAGATGGTTTGACCTGAATCAGGTTGTCTATAATGACGGCACATTCCCCGGCAAGCCCGCACCGGATATTTTTCTGAAAGCTGCGGAACTTCTGAATCTGCCAATTTCGGAATGCACCGTCTTTGAAGATGCAAAATCCGGCATTCAGGCGGCAAAATCCGCCGGAGCCGGAAAAATTGTCGGCGTAGCTTCCATGCTTGATGAAGAAACACTGTTCGCATTCGGGGCGGATACGGTCATTTATGATTATCTGGGAGAATATTCTGTCAGACTGTGTCCGGAACAGGAATATCAGGATTTTCTTTCCCGGATGAAAGGCTTGCAATTGCAAAGTATCAACTGTGCCTGTGAAATGCTCATGCTTGATTTCGAGGGCTATGCATTCCATGCGCTGGAGCTGACAAGAGTTATCCTGAACAATGATATTCTGTTTACTTCTCATGACTATCAGTCATGGGACGGCGAAAATGATAAAAATAATGACGAATGGTATTTTCTTGACAAATATCGTGAAGCACTTCTCGGCGGAACAGTCACTGACATTGCATTCAGTCCTCTGCATGACCTGAAAATTTATTTTGATAATCATCTGATAATCGAATGCTATATCGCGAACGGCTGTCATCATTATGATGATGAAAACGAACAGTACACTTTCTTTGAACGGAAGAAAACAGGCTTCCGGAAATTTCTCGCTGTGTATAACAAGAGAATTACAATTTCGGAATCAAGGAGAAATCAATATGAAAGAAAATCATAAATTTTTAGAGTTATTATTACAGAAATTTCCGCCTCCGGAATCGCCTGAACCTGCTTTTTCGGATGCCGATATTCAGGCTCTGGAAAACGAATTCGGCACAGTTCTGCCGGAAGATTACTATGCCTTTCTCCGGGCTTACGGCGACGGCACATTCAGTACATATTTCTATGTCAATCATCCGTTTGCTGAAAGTACGGAAACCCTTGCAGAAACCAATCAGCAGAGAAAAGAAAACTATGCCCTTCTGGAATCAGATTATTTTTCTGATACTTATATGGTAGACGGCAGATTTCAGAATCAGGAATTTATTGTCACAAAGGGCAATCCGGCACTTGCCGAATTTTTACGCACAGAAAAAATTGATGCTTTTACACGTTCTAAAATTATCGCGCTGGGAAATCATTACCCTTATCCGTTTTATCCGGAACAGGAAGACGGCTTGATTTTCTGGGGCTATACGGATGATGAGGAATTCTTTCTCAGAAAAAATCAGGACAGAATCAGCATTGTGCTGTATGACTACGGTTATTATGAATTTAACATGTCCGTGACGGAATTTATTTATTGCTGGCTTACAAATCAAATCAGACTGCCCATGCAGGCAGAAGAACCAATTGACTGGGAATTCATTCCCTTTACAGGAGATGAAACTTTATGAAAAAAGAAAAAATTATTACATGTATCGAGAACGCTTCCGGAACTTATGAACTCTGCCGATGCTGGTTTGAGTATGATAAAATCAATTACTGGTATTATTACATTCTGGATTTCAATGCAAAATTCTTTCTCGGAATCGAAGAAAATGATTTTCAGCTAAACGGCTTTCAGATTCGGCGCATTGCAGACATCAAGAAAATCGAACCCCGGACGGATGCCTGCACCCTCATCAACCGCAAGCAGGAAATCCTGAAATATGTGAAAAAACCGGCTGTCAATCTTGGTTCATGGCAGATGCTGTTTGAATCTTTGGAACGGCTGAAATTATTTATCATTATCGAAAATGACTATAAAGATTTATTCACTGTCGGCAGAATTGTCAAAGTCAAGAAAAAATCACTTGTTTTTCAGGAATTCGATGCCGACGGAAAATGGCAGGACGAAACAGAAATCAGCTATGACGATATCACAAGCGTAACATTCCGTGACAGATATACGCTCACATGGCAGAAACATCTCAAAACGCTTGTTTCCAGACCGGAGAAATAAGATGGAAATTCTGGAAAATTTTCTGTCATGGGCGGAAGAAAAGCAATGGCATATCAAAGAAAAGAAAAATCTGCTTGTGCTTCCCGAAGAAATTACAGAAAGATATTTGCTTCCGGAAACGTGGCTGCGGTTTGTCAGCCGTGTGTCCTGCTGTGCGAATCCGGATGAATCCGCATGGTTTCTGACACAGGAAGACTATCAGAATCAGAATGCCTTTGCATGGAATACATTCGAGACAATCAGTCTGGAATCTGCCGGAACACCGGAAGAAATTCAGAAAATCCGTGCTTTCTGGAACAGGTATTTTCCGGTAATGCTCTGCGTTTCCGGAGAATATGCTTTCTATGCCATTGATACGGAAAACGGCTCTGTCGTGTACGGCTGTGAACCCGAATTTGAAGAAACCGAAGCGTTTGCAGAATCATTTCCGGAATTTCTCAGGAGAATCATGTATGAAAGAACTTGACGTTTCACTGCTTGCACATGACCCCGTCGAAGAGACAGAAGTCTATCAGGCAGTGAATCCGACTGTCACCTTCCGTGCGCTTGCCAATGTAGAGACATATGCACAGCGATGGTCGGAACTCGGTCTGGAATCGCAGATGGCACACTGGATAGATACGATGTATAATTATGACAGATTCTGTTTCGAGAAGAAAAAGCTTCTTATGGAAACTTACGGAATCGACTGGAAAACGCCGTTTGAACTCAATCCGGAGTTGTATGTCATGCTCGGCGAAGATGCCTGAAAAATGTCCGATAAGAGGAGAAAATCATGCAGTATAAAAAACAGATAATTATCTGTAGTATATTTCTGGTGCTGAATCTGGTTTTTGTCTGGCTGATTCTGACTAAATTCCTGACACTGCACCAGAAACTGAAACTCGGTCTGATTCGTCCGGATATCATCGCAGTTTCCATGCCTATGCCGGAAAATATGTCCGAAACAGAAGCACAGAACACCTTTGAAAAACTGACTTCCGGATTCGAGAAGCAATATCCGGGATTCGGCATTGATTTGAAAATCTATACAGATTCGTCACAGATTCCGGAAGATTCTGACATGTATCTGGATAACAGCAATCCGGAGTTTCCGTCTGCGGATTTGTCAGAAATTTTCAGAGAAATTGACATGCAGAATTATTTTGCAGATTTATCAGAAAATCATAATAAAATTCCGCTCTCGTTCAGTATTCCGGCATTATACTATGATATGACGGATATGAATTCTTTGCAGAAGTTCGCTGCAATAAAATCTATTGACCGGAATCAGCTTCCGGAAAATACCGTCACCGATGATTTTGACTTTGCAGAACTTCCGGAATCTCCGGCGGATTCATTTTTTGTGCTTGCTGATACTTCCTGCATGTTTCAGGTCGAACAGCTGCCGGAAGCTTCCGGCAGAATTCATATGATACCCGTCAGCGAAAACGGAAGCTATTCCAAATTATATCATCATCTCTGCGAAGTCAATGCTCACAGCGATAAAAATAAACAGAACATTGCCATGCTCTGGATTGAATATCTTCTTTCTGAAGAAGCACAGAATATTCTGTTTGCAGAACATTACGGAAATCTGCCCTTGTATCAGTCCGCATTCGACAGGGCGGTCAGCAGCCATCAGGAATTTTATTCCCTGAAAGATATCAGGTCTGCACTGGAGGAAATAAGCTATGAATAAGTATTTCAAAATTCTGATTCCGGTGCTGTTCTGCATTGTCTGCTGTGCCGTTCCGCTGGGAATTATGGTTATGACTTCCCATGCAAAGAATGCTCCGGAAATTGCATACGCGCCCGAAGAAAATGAAATCATTCTGCCGGAAATATTATATATTTCCGGAAAAGAAGCCGTCAGTCAGCTGACTGCACTCGGCTTGCGCGTTATCGAAACGGAAAAAATCCATCATCCCGTTATTCCGGAAGGCTATGTTCTGACACAGTCCCCTTCTGCCGGAGCTGTCATGCAGAAAGGCGATACTGTCACTCTCTCACTCAGTGACGGCTGGACAGAATATGTTCCCGATTTGCGCGATATGCCGAAGGAAAAAGCTTCCGAACGTCTGGAAACACTTGGCTTTTCGGCAGAATATCAGGAAAAATCCAGTGAAACTGTCGCACCGGGCGCAGTCATCACACAGAGCATTCCGGCAGATACCAGAACCGCGCTCGGCAGTACTGTCCTGCTGACGATTTCTACAGGACGAGAACAAACAGATACTTCCGTTTCCGAAACTGTCGGAAATTATGTCGGCATGGATTTTGAAGAAGCCAGAACACAGCTTTCAGAATTATATCTCTATGCTCTGCAAGCCGATACTGTCTATGACCCGGATATTCCGAACGGCACTATTATTTCACAGGACATTCCGCCGGGGACTTCAGTCCCTCAGGGGACAAGCATTCAGATGAAAGTCAGTCTCGGACAGATAACGGCGCATGTGCCGGACTGTACCGGACAGAATGCCGCAGATGCCCGGAAACTTCTGGA
>DGUB01000024.1 GCA_002393815.1 Ruminococcus sp. UBA4321
GCACCATATGCACAATATTCTGAATTACGATTCTGTCACTGGCAGAATCAGGCGTTGTCATGGCGATTTTATCGACAAAAGATTTATCCAGCTTGATAATATCCATATGAAATTCCCGGAGCATATTCAGGGAAGAAAATCCCGTGCCGAAATCATCAATTGAAGTGCAGATGCCGTAATCACGCATTTTCTGTAAAAATGCAAGCATGGCATCGCGGTCTTTTGCGCCGGACATTTCGGTCAGTTCAATTTCGATATAGCGGCTTTCGATATCATATTTCTGCATAACTGCGAGAATCTCATCAGACAGACGCTTGTTTCTGAGATGCTGCTGTGAGAAATTCACGGAAATCCTGACCGGTTCGACTCCTATATCTATCCAGCGGCGCAAATCGGCGCAGACTTTCTCGAATACATAGAAATCCAGATTGCAGACAGTGCCTTCGCGTTCGAGTACAGGAACGAATTCCATCGGCGGCACGATTTTTCCATCGTGATACCATCTGGCAAGGGCTTCACAGCCGCATAATTCCTGTGTTTCCAGAATCACTTTCGGCTGATAGTAAACCAGGAATTCACCGTCGGCAAGGGCTTTCGGAAACAGCTGGGAAATCTGCTTGTCATGCATGATTTTTTCCATCATATAGGGCGCATACCAGAGTTTGTCCACGCCTTTGCCGGAATGCTTGACTTCATTCAGGGCAACAGTTGCCAAATCCATGGCATTGCCGATATTGTCATGTTCGCCAATCTGATAAATGCCGACATTCGCAGTAATCCTATAGGTTCTCTGGGAATCCGCGCCGGAAATGGTAATCGGTATTTCCTGTAAGAAATGGAGTACCATTTCAGTGCGTTCCTTGCGGACGAGAAGGAAAAAATTATCGCCGCCGGGACGGGAAACCTTTTCACCGGGAAGCAGAAAGCCCTGTAATGTGCGGCAGTACTTGATAAGAATTTCATCGCCTTTTGCCTGTCCTGCACTCCGGTTGATATATTTGAAATTTTTCAGATTCATAAAAAGCGCATTATATTTTTTCAGTTCGCCTTTCTGCTCCAGTTCTTTGCCGTAGACGGAAATTCCGCGGCTGTTCATGGCACTGGTGAGAAAGTCGCATGTGCTGACTTTGGAAAGCAGCTGCCCCATCCGGGCGCGTCCGAAGCGGACAAACAAACATTCCAGAAAGAAATGGATTTCTTCTTTTTCATTATCTGTCCAGTCATAATTTCGTTCCGGCGCAGTACTCAGAATGCAGACACCTGCTTCCAGAGTAATAAATTTCACTTTCCAGAGCTTATCAGAATTATAGTCAGATTTATAAATTTCGGAATTGATATGCTTCCCATGCGGTGCAAGGGTATTCGGGGGCGCATCCAGATAGACAGCAAGATAGCCAATATGTAATTCTTTCGCAAGCGGTGCAATCCCTTTGGAAACGACTTTGCTCAATGCTTCGGCTGATTTGCAGTGCTGATTGACAGCATGAAAAAACTGAAAATATGCCTCACTACAGATACTATGATGCTTTTCAGACTGATTGTAATTCACTTCGCTCAAGGCTGTATCCCCCACACTTTCTATGCTTTGTCACAAAAAATTCATAATTACTGTTTTTACTATTTTAGCACATATTTGCGAATCTGTCAAGATAATTTCCGTAAAATATTTTTGGAAACCCTCTTGACAAATCCGGAAATCTATAGTATAATAATATCATCACAAATGCAGTGAAGGGAACAAAGTTTCAGATTTTCTGTTTACAGAGAACTGCCGGACGGTGCGAGGCAGCAGCAGACCTGAAATATCACTCCTCCCTGAGCAGATGCGCTGAATCATAGTAAGCGTTTCCGGGTGCTCCCGTTACAGAGATATGTATTTGAGTTGTTCAGATACAGATAAGCGGATATGATTTTTCATATCAAAAAGAGTGGTACCGCGGAGTAACCCTTCGTCTCTTTTATGTCAAAGACTGGCATGAAAGAGTTTTTTTATTTCTATTTTCAAGAAAGGCGGATTTAAAATCATGAAAAACTATCAGAAATACACAAGACAGTACTTCCCTGTCAAGGATGCTCCTATGAGATGGACAAAAAAAGAGTATATCGAAAAAGCTCCTGCATGGTGCAGCGTTGACCTGCGCGACGGCAATCAGGCGTTAATCATCCCCATGAGCCTGGAAGAAAAACTTGAATTCTTCAAATTACTGGTGAAAATCGGCTTTAAAGAAATCGAAGTCGGATTCCCTGCCGCTTCCGAAACAGAATATGAATTCTGCCGCGCCCTGATTGAACAGGATTTAATCCCGGATGATGTCACCATTCAGGTGCTGACACAGTCCCGTGAACATATTATTGCCAAGACTTACGAAGCACTCAAAGGCTGTAAACATGCTATCGTGCATCTGTACAATTCGACCTCTGTCGCACAGCGCGAACAGGTTTTCAAGAAAAGCAAGCAGGAAATTATTGATATCGCCGTATTCGGCGCAAAACTCTGTAAAGAATACAGAGAGAAAACGCCCGGCAACTTCCAGTTTGAATACTCTCCGGAAAGCTTTACCGGCACAGAACCTGAATTCGCTGCCGAAATCTGCAATGCCGTCATTGACATCTGGCAGCCGACTGAAAATGACAAAGTCATCATCAATCTGCCTGTAACAGTTTCCCACTCCATGCCGCATATCTACGCGAATCAGGTCGAATACATGAACGACCATCTGAACAACAGAGAAAATCTGATTATCTCTCTGCATCCGCACAATGACCGCGGCTGTGCTGTCGCTGATACCGAACTCGGACTGCTCGCCGGCGGCGACCGCGTCGAAGGTACTCTGTTTGGCAACGGCGAAAGAACCGGTAATGTTGATATTGTCACCCTCGGTATGAATATGTTCTCTCAGGGTGTTGACCCGGAACTGGATTTCTCCAACATGCCCGAACTCACTGAACTCTATGAGCGCGTTACCAGAATGCAGGTCTATGACCGTCAGCCGTACAGCGGAAAACTCGTCTTTGCGGCATTCAGCGGCTCGCATCAGGACGCTATCGCAAAGGGCATGAAATTCCGTGAGGAACATGACCCCAATCACTGGAATGTGCCCTATCTGCCTATTGACCCGACCGATGTCGGCAGAGTTTACGAAGCTGATGTTATCAGAATCAACAGTCAGTCCGGCAAGGGCGGTATCGGCTATCTGATGGAAACACAGTTTGGTCTTGACCTGCCGAAAACCATGCGCGAAGAATTCGGCTATCTGGTGAAAGGCATTTCCGACCACGCTCACAAGGAACTGCTCCCCGAAGAAGTTCACGAAATCTTCCTGAACACTTATGTCAACATCAGAAAGCCGCTCGAATATCAGGAAATTCACTATGTCCAGAAAAACAACGACCAGACTTTCATTCAGGCATCTCTGACACTCACGCAGGATGGTGAACCCTATACTATCAAATCCGACGGCGCAAGCGGCAGACTCGACGCTGTCAGCAACGCTCTGAAAGCCTTTACAGGCGTGAAATTCAACGTACAGACTTATAATGAACATGCCCTGACTTCCACTTCTGCATCTGAAGCCGCCGCCTATGTTTCGATTAAGGCAGATGATAAAATTTACTGGGGTGTCGGCATCAAGAAAGATATCTCTGAAGCTTCTGTTGCCGCTCTGTTCAGTGCGCTCAACAGATACCTGACCGAAAAGAAATAATCAGAAAGGACTGCTGATTCATGATAACAAGCATCAATCTGCAAGGCACATGGCAGTTCTTCGCTGATGAAGAAATGAAATATTCCAGTCCGCCGGAAGTCTTTTCTGATACGGTACAGCTTCCCGGCACGACTGCCACCAATCAGAAAGGCAGTTACAATACAAAACGCGAAACAGGCTGTCTGACAGAAGTTTATCCCTATTCCGGAAATGCGTGGTTTCAAAAGGAAATCACGCTTCCGTCCGGATGGGCTTCCGACCAGCTGGCACAGGGTGAATTATTCCTCGAACGTACCAGAATCACAAAAGTCTGGATTAACGGCGAATATCTCGGCACAGAAAACAGCTTATGTACGCCGCATCATTATGATATTTCGCCTTATATCGGCGAAAAGCTGAAAATTACAGTCTGTGTCAATAATACAGACTATCCGACAAAGGGCGGTCATATGACTTCCCCCGATACGCAGACCAACTGGAACGGCATCACCGGAGAAATCTCCATCCGGTTATGGCGGAAGAATCATATTTCCAGAATCAAGGCAATTCCGGATTTGCAGAAACGTCAGGTTGTTTTTGATTTATTTACTGATGATTCTTTCAGGCGCGTACAGGTACAGGGCGAATGGTTCGATATCAACGGAAAAATCATGGATATTATTCCGCAGATGCTCGAAGTCTCTCCGCAGAAAAACGGCTGCTGTCAGGCAGTTTTCCCGTTAAGCGACAACGCACCTGTCTGGGATGAATATCATCCTGTCTTATGCAGATTATATTTCGCGCCGGATTCGCCCTACAGTCTGGATGACAAAACAGAAGTCTGTTTCGGTCTGACGGATTTCAGAGCCGACGGTCTGGAACTCAAAAGCCACGGCAGACCTGTCTTTCTCCGCGGCAAGCACGACGGCTTGATTTTCCCTCTGACCGGATACGCGCCGACTACTGTCGAAGAATGGCTGAAAATCCTGCAAATCTCGAAATCTTACGGAATCAATCACTACAGATTCCATACCTGCTGTCCGCCGGAAGCCGCATTCCGTGCCGCTGACCTGCTCGGCATGTACTTTGAACCGGAAATTCCGTTCTGGGGAACGCTGCAAGCCCCCGGCGAAGAAGGCTTCAACGAAACCGAACAGAATTATTTAATCTCCGAAGGCAGAAAAATTCTCGAAGCGTTCGGGAATCATCCGTCATTCTGCATGTTCTCGCTCGGCAATGAGTTATGGGGCAATCCACGCAGAATGGGCGAAATCATCGCCGATTACAAGAAGTTTGAAACCAGAATCCTGTTCACGCAGGGAAGCAATAATTTTCAGCATTTTCCGAACATTCAGCCGGAAGAAGATTTCTTTGTTGGTGTCCGATTAAGCCATGACAGACTGATTCGCGGTTCTTACGGTTCGTGCGATATGCCTTACGGACATGTACAGGCGGAGCGTCCTTCTGCCATGCACAGCTATGACAGTCAGATTTTCCCGGAAGTTACTCCTTCCGGCGATGCCGCAGATACCCCGAAAGAAATCGAAATCCAGTACGGCACGGGTGTGAAGAAAGTACAGGTCAGTGCCGCCGCTGACGGTCTGATTCCTGATAAGCCCATTATCACGCATGAAATCGGTCAGTACTGCACTTACCCGAACTTTGAGGAGATTCCGAAATATACCGGCGTTCTGCAAGCCCGGAATTATGAAATTTTCCGGGAACGGCTCGAAAAAGCAGGCATGGCGGATTTGGCAAAGGATTTCTTCACCTGTTCCGGACAGCTTGCCGTACAGTGCTATAAAGAAGAACTGGAATCTGCACTCCGGTCGAAATATATTTCCGGATTCCAGATTCTGGATATTCAGGATTTCACCGGACAAGGTACGGCAACCGTCGGCATTCTGGATGCCTTCATGGACAGCAAAATGCTGATTTCCAAAAAAGAATGGCGCGGATTCTGTTCAGATTCTGTCATTCTGGGGCAGTTCCCGGATTATGTCCTGACTGACAGGCTGAACATGAAGCTTGCTCTCCGGCATCACTCCCCTGTTCCGGTGACAGAACCGCTTCAGTATGTTGTCCGGATTGGCAATGCCATCATCACCGAAGGAGAAATTCCGGTCAATATTCACGGACAGGGGCTGTTCGATTTAGGCGAAATCAGTCTGCATCTGAAACCGGCATCTCATGTGCATAAAATCAAAGTCACCCTGAGCCTTCCGCATACGGAAAACTGTTACTGGCTGTGGCAGTTCCCGGCGAAGCCTATGCCCGAACTGGAAAGTTCCGAAACACTCTGCATTACTTCCAACAGGACGGAAATGCTGTTTATGCTGAAACAGGGAAAGAACGTGCTGTATTTTCCGAATCATCTCCGGAAAAAAATCGATGGCTTTTACTGTGCGGACTTCTGGTGTTATCCGATGTTCCGGGCTATTTCGCTGAGTATGGGAAAAACGCCCCCTGTCGGAACGCTCGGACTGAATATTCACAAACATCATCAGGCACTCGGAGAATTCCGCTGTGAACGATGGTCAACTCCGCAGTGGTATGATATCGTTACCCATGCGGACTGCGCCGTTCTGGATGGTCTGAAACTTCAGCCGATTGTGCAGATGATTGATAATTTCGACCGGAATCATAAACTCGGCATTCTGTTTGAATGCAACGTCGGTGACGGAAAATTACTGGTCTGCACATCGCGGCTTTCTGAAATCGCTGACAGACCGGAAACGGCTCAGTTTGCCCGGAGTATGATTGATTATGCTTCTTCCGAAGCATTTTTCCCGAAGGAATCACTCACATTCCAGCAGATTGAAGAAATCCTGTAAAGCACTGAACGTAAAATAGCCATTATGCAGGGTATGAAGGGTTTACTATCCCTTCGTATGAAAAATATATTTTTTAAAAATATATAAAGGGTACTGTATAACCCTGCATACCCTTCATATTTTCAAAATGAAAATATCAGAATCTGCCGTATTCCCGACCGGATATGGCAGATTTCTGACAATTGCCGGAGCGGACTGTTTCATGAAAGAGAGGGATGATTTTTGCGAAAAAATTCAATACAGCATAAGGCATCAGAAAAATATTATTATTACCGCGGAAAGGCTCTGCGGTTGGTAATGCATTCTCTTCTGCATTTTCGTCTGCTGTTCCGGTGGACGGTGTTATCGCTGATTCTGGGGAGTGTTCTGGGAGTTATCGGCACGGAATTTGTCAACTGCATCAGTTTCAGCACGAAATTCCGGAATGAACATCTGTGGTGTTATGCGCTTCTTCCGGTCGGGGGTGTGCTGATTGTGTTTCTCTACCGGGTAACGCATGACAAACACGATAAGGGAACGAATATGATTCTTGCCTCTCTGCGTTCGGAAGCGCAGATTCCGGTACAGACTGCGCCGCTGATATTCGTCTCGACGATTATCACGCATTTTGTAGGTGGCAGTGCCGGACGAGAAGGCGCGGCTTTACAGCTTGGCGGCGGACTGGCGAATATGTTCGGGAATCTTCTGCACATGCGCGAGAAAGATAAACATATTCTCATCATGAGCGGCATGAGCGCGGCATTTTCGGCAATATTCCGGACACCTGTCGGCGCGGCGATATTCGCGATGGAAGTCGGCTGTGTGGGGACGATGCAGTATGCCGCACTCGTTCCGTGTGTGATTTCTTCGCTGACGGCTTCTTACATTGCCGCGAAACTTGGGCTTCCTCTGGAACGATATGAAGTCTATCCTGTTCCGGAACTTGCACCGGCAACGGCATTACAGACGATTCTGCTCGGCATTTGCTGTTCTGCACTGAGTATTATTTTCTGTGTGATTCTGCACAGAACGGAACACTATATGAAAAAATATCTCAAAAATGCTTATATCAGGATTCTGGTGGCAAGCGCGGCACTGCTTCTGCTGGGCGTAATATTCCAGTCGACGGATTTTTACGGAACGGGCGGCGCGATTATCTCGAAAGCCATTCACGGCGAAGCGGTCTGGTATGCATTTCTTGTGAAGATTCTGTTCACAGCGGTCACGCTCGGCGGCGGATTCAAGGGCGGAGAAATTGTGCCGTCATTCTTTGTCGGTGCAACGTTCGGATGCGTATTCGGTCAGATTATCGGCTTGTCTCCGGCATTATGTGCGGCAGTCGGCATGATGGCTCTGTTCTGCGGCGTGACGAACTGTCCGCTTGCGTCGCTGTTTATCTCGGCAGAACTGTTCGGTCAGGGATGTGTGCCTTACTGTCTTCTGGTGATTGCCGTCAGCTATTTATTATCCGGCTATTACGGATTATACAAAGAACAGAGATTTTATTATTCCAAATTCACGGACGAACATGTTTCCCATAAAACAAGAAAGTGAGGTCAGCCATGACAGAAATCAAAGGCGTTATTTTCGATATGGACGGTCTGATGCTGGATACCGAAAAACTGCTTGCAAAGTACTGGATGCAGGCGGCACAGGAAGCCGGTTTTCCGATGACTCTGGAACATGTTCTTGGAATCCGGAGTTTATCGGCAGTTTATGCGAAACCGAAATTACAGGGCATTTTCGGACAGGAATTCAATTATGAAAAAATCCGCGCCAGAAGACGCGAACTGACAGCGGAACATTTACAGAAATACGGAATCGAGAAAAAGCCCGGTCTGGATGTACTGTTAGCCTATCTGCGCGAAAACGACTACAGAATCGCCGTTGCTACGGCAACCGACCGCGAACGGACAGATAATTATCTGAAACAAGTACAGGTTTATGATTTCTTTGATGCGTTCGTCTGCGGCGATATGGTGACGACCGGAAAGCCAGACCCGGAAATCTATCTGAAATCCAGTGCCGCACTCGGTCTGAAACCGGAACAATGCATGGCTCTGGAAGATTCTCCGAACGGAATTCTTTCAGCATACCGCGCCGGATGCAAAGCCGTGATGATTCCTGACCTCTCTCAGCCGGATGAAGAGTTAAAACCGTATCTTTCCGCCTGTGTGCCTTCTCTTGCCGATATCGTTGCTTTAATGAAAGGAGAGCCTGAACATGACAAATAAATTCAATCAGTTTGATATTCCCGGCTTATATTATTTTGAAGCCAAAAATTATTTCACCGGAAGCAAAAAACAGATGAATTTCAAGATAGTTTCCGACGGCTCGGAAATGACCGTGACAACATGGCGCGGCTTTATCAGTTCCGACCTTGCCGAACCCGAAGAAACGAATCAGTTCCCCGTGACAGAAGACGGTCACAAGGCCATGCTCGACTGGCTGGGAGAAATCTGGCAGAAACAAACACAGGACTAAAAGAAAAATGTCTGCTTTTCACGGAGCAGACATTTTTTTATGATTAAAATCAGACAGTCACGGCAAGCTGTTCCAGCGGCTTGCCTCTGCGGTATTCGCGGAGATAGATTTCCGTGCATTTGCGGTACTGTGCAAATGTTTTCCGCGCCGCTTTCTGATTGTGATAGACTTTCCAGTAACCTGTCATGCGGCAGGGTTCTTTCCGGATGAAGCCGCTGACATCTTCCGGCGGATAGCCCAGAAACAAGCCGATTTCATGTGGAAAATCTTCCGCAGTTCTCAGACGGGAAATCAATTGTGCAAGGCACTGGTTCTGATTCAGATTTTCATAGCCCTGTTCTTTCAGAATCCGGCAGACTTCACAGCAGCCGAAATCCTGTTTCAGCTTTTCCGGACGGTAGACGTAAATCAAAGCACGCTGATTCTGATATTTCAGCGGCAGAACGCGCAGCCCCTTGGGTTTCAGAATCTGGTTCAGATGCCGGATTTCGCTGTATAATTCTTCTTTGCTTGCGAAATCGCTTCCGAACAGATTTCCGGTTTTCAGTCCGGCAAGCGTCGGAGAACAGTGCCGGATTAATGTTTCTTCTGACATAGTATTCACGCAGAAATGGCAGTGTGTTCCTGTAAGATAGTTTTCAGCGCAGATGCTGAACTGGTATGGGAACGCACAATGACAGTATCTTTATTGGTAGCATTCAGGGCGAGTTTAATCATTTTATGGGAAGCCGTTCCGGTAAACAGTACCAGTAAATCCGGCGAACCGATTTTATCTTTCAGTCCGTCATGCATCTGGGTGAATACCTTTGCACGACATTTGTATGATTTGCAGATATCTTTATACTGGCGGGTCATGCAGTCATTTCCGCCGACGATGACAATACTCATATTTATCAAAAATCCTTTCTTTTCAGGTGAATTTTAATTTTTATCATAATTTATTATACACAGAAAAGAAAGATTCTTCTACTCCAAAGAAGATAAAAAACAATCCGAAAAGGCACTTTTCACGAAAAGCAGATTTCAGGCGGAAATTCAGAAAATTACATAAAAATCAGCTGAAAACCGGATTATCTTTCCAAACGGACACTTTCAATTGGCAGATTTTTCTGATTCCGGAAGTCTCTGGGAGTCATACCCATGACTTCCCGGAACGCTTTGGAAAATTTACTTCCGTTATCGTAACCGCATTCCCCGGCAATATCCAGAATTGTCCGGTCAGTCTCCTGTAACAGCCGCGCCGCTGAAAGCATTTTCTGCGTTCTGACATAGGCATAGACAGAATTTCCGTATACGTTCCGGAAACTCTTTTTCAGCTGTGTCGGCGAAACCTGAAACTTTTCGGACAGTTCCTCGATTGTGAAGTGTCTGCTCATATTCGCACAGACATAGGAGCAGACTGCTTTAGCTAACCGAACCTGCGACGGCGGACAGCTGTGCTGTTCGGTCTGCGAAATCTGCGTGTCCAGACTGCTCAGGAATAATAGTAATTCCAGTACTTTAATTTTGAAATATCCCGTCCGGATGCTCTCCGGAACTGTATAAAGTTCTGAAAAAATATGTTCCAGACTTTCTGTCGAACGGATAATGAAACATGACTGCTCGGAACAGAATTTCTTCATGAGCATACTGGGACGGACATTGACATCATCCAGAAAACAAGATAAGCATTCCGGGGCTTTCTCGGTATCTATCTGAATCGAAATGCCGTGATAATGCTTTGTCGGAAAGAAGGCTTCCGTTGTGGTTTCCCCACTCCGGCTGACCGACAAGTCTCCCGATGCCAGATAATAATACTGTTTTCCCATCTGATATTCATAACGCCCTTCCCGGCAGTGATGAATTTCCAGAATTTGTTTCTGTTCCTGTGCCGGGTATTCGTATCGTAACATATGTACATCCTGATAAATCAGCTTGATGCCTGGAAAAACCTGATATTCTGTCAGAATCATCTCTCCGGTATCGTTAGCCGCCTGATAAATGATATGATTTTTTTCTGGCGGATTCTGTGCCATGGCGAAACCTCTCTTTCATGATAATTCTATGCCGTTTTCATTTCCGGCATTCCGAAAAATTTGTTGAAAAACTGTTTACAATTTGTCATTTTTGTGCTATAATTAAGAATACGATGTTTCCCATTCTCTCAGAAAGGATGAAAAAGTATGGCAAATTCCAGAAAAGTCCATCGTACTCCGCGTTATGACCGTCTGCTCGGCGCGGCAGGTCTGCTGCTGTGCCTGATTCTGCTGATTTTCGGTATTTCCCGCTGTGTCAGAAATACGAAAGAAAACGAATCCGCACAGGATTCCGATAATATTGTCGAAAATATCACCATCACCAACGAAACCGCCAGTGCCGGAGCTGAAAAAAATTATCCGAAAATTTCTGTCGAAACTTCTAAAATTTATTCCGGACATCTGATACTTGTCAATCAGGCATTTCCCTGCCGGATTGATGATGATGCTGTAGCCGCCGGAAATTCTTCCGATATTCAGTTTATTACCATCAAGAATATTCTCGATGCGAAAAATACCGGTGTCAAGCCCTATACTGCCGCTGACTGGGAAGTCGGTCTAGACAGGGTCGCCGCGCTCGCTATGGACAGCTGGTTCGAGGCATTTTATCAGGAAACCAGAATCCACGATTTGCGCATGATTAGCGGCTACAAGCCGGAATGTGATGACCATGATTTCGAGACAGGCAGAACCCTCACGGTCGGCATTTTTCCGGAAACCGGAAGTTCCTATGCTTACAAGCCGGAAGGCGAATACGCATGGCTTGCCGAACATGCCGCCGAATACGGCTTTATTCTGCGCTATCCGGAAGGAAAAGACGATTATTTTGATGATACCATCACCGACCGCCGGACGGCAACATTCCGTTATGTCGGCATTGCGGCGGCGGCATACATGACAAAGCGCAATATCTGTCTGGAAGAATTTCTGCAGGAAATCCGGCAGTATTCCGTCAGCAATATGCTGGTTGTCACCAGCGGAACGAAATCTTACGGGATGTATTATGTTCCGGCGGATATGAACAGCGAAACGACTTCTTTCCCCGTTCCCTCGAACCAGAGTTCCTATGATATTTCCGGCAATAACATGGACGGCTTTATCGTGACGGTTTATCAGTAAAAATTTATTTTTAAGGAGAGTGAGACAAATGGGACTTTTTGATTTTCTGAATTTTAAAATCGAAAACGGAGTATTGAAGAAATACAAAGGCAATAGCGGAGTTGTTAAAATTCCAGATAGCGTGACAACAATCGGAGAAAGAGCTTTTTACGAGTGTAAAAGCCTGACTTCTATTACTATTCCGGATAGTGTGAAAATAATCGGAAAAGAGGCTTTTTTTAGATGTCAAAGCCTGACCTCTGTCACCATTCCGAACAGCGTGACAACAATCGGAGATTATGCTTTTGGAATCTGTACAAACCTGACTTCTATTACTATTCCGGATAGTGTGACAACAATTGAAAAATGGGCTTTTTCTAACTGTGAAAATCTGACCTCTGTCACCATTCCAAAAAGTGTGACAACAATCGGCGATACTGCTTTTAGCAGCTGTACAAAGCTAACTTCTATTACCATCCCGGACAGCGTGACAACAATCGAAAGAAACACTTTTTCATACTGTATAAGCCTGACCTCTGTCATCATTCCGAACAGCGTGACAACAATCAAAAACTCTGCTTTTTTCCACTGTACAAATCTAACCTCTGTTACCATTCCGGATAGTGTGACAACAATCGAAAGGGATGCTTTTATTAACTGTACAAACTTGAAAGAAGTATTCATTTCCAGAAATACTAAAATTGAAGAAGAAGCATTTTCAAAAAAAACAAAAATCATCTATCGGGAAAACATGGCGGCTACAGATATTCCAGCCGCCGTCAAACCGTCTCTTCCAGATGTTTCACAGAAAGCATTTGTAATTGAAAATCATGTTCTGCTGAAATATCAGGGAACGGAAAGCAAAGTCATTATTCCGGACGGCGTGACAACAATCGGAGAAAGAGCTTTTTACAAGTGTAAAAGCCTGACTTCTGTCAACATCCCGAATCATGTGAAAATAATTAGAGCATGTGCTTTTTTCCATTGTGAAAGCCTGACCGCTGTCACCATTCCGGACAGTGTGACAATAATTGCAGAAGGTGCTTTTGGCGGCTGTATAGCCCTGACCTCTGTCAATATCCCGGACAACGTGACAGCAATCGGAAAATATGCTTTTATTCACTGTGAAAGCCTGACCTCTGTCATCATTCCAGACAGTGTAACCACAATCGAACCATATGCTTTTTTCAGCTGTACAAAGCTAACCTCTGTTACCATTCCGGATAGTGTGACAACAATCGAAAGGGATGCTTTTATTGACTGTACAAGCCTGGAAGAAGTAACTATTTCTAAAAATACAAAAATTTTGGAAGAAGCATTTCCAAAAAACACAAAAATCATCTACAGAGAAGAAACGCTCTCAAAAACAGACAACAGAAAAAGCACTGTTCCG
>DGUB01000125.1 GCA_002393815.1 Ruminococcus sp. UBA4321
TGCATTTTATCCCGAAGAATATTCCGGAAAACCGTTCCATGCTGTTCGGCGATTACAAAACGGCGTTACAGGAAGTTATCCAGAAAAATCCCGAAGAAAAAATTGATTATAAATTAATTGAAGAATCGGGTCCCGACCATAATAAAACATTTGTCGTGGAAGTCTGCCTGAATTCCAATGTTATCGGCAAAGGTATCGGCAAAAGCAAGAAAGAAGCCGAACAGATGGCGGCTCAGGAAGCGCTTGCACTGATGGGCTATGAAACATAAGAATATTTCGATTTTCATTCCCCATGCAGGCTGTCCGTATCAGTGTGCATTCTGCAATCAGCGGACGATTACTGCACAGGAGAAACTTCCCCATGCGGAAGATGTCAGACGCATCTGTTCGCAGGCACTCTCCGAAATGCCTGATATTTCAGAGACCGAAATCGCCTTTTTCGGGGGAAGCTTCACAGCCATTCCGGAAGCCTATATGCTGGAATTACTGGAAGCGGCTCAGGAATTTATCGGTGAGGGGAAGTTTTCCGGCATCCGGATTTCTACCCGTCCGGACTGTATCAGCAGGGAAATTCTGGAAATCCTGAAAAATTATCATGTCACGGCAATCGAACTCGGCGCACAGTCTATGAGCAACACTGTGTTAAAAGCCAACCGCAGAGGGCATACGGCTGAACAGGTTGTGAAATCTGCGAAACTGATTCAGAAATATGGCTTTTCACTCGGCTTGCAGGTAATGTTCGGCTTATATAAGAGTACCTGGACAGACGAACTCGAAACCGGCTGGCAGATTCGTGACCTCAGACCCGATACTGTCAGAATCTATCCGGTTGTAATTCTGAAAAATACCAAGCTTGCAGAATATTATCAGTCCGGAGCGTATCCGCTGTTTCCGTTTGAGGAAGCTGTCGCTTTCATCGGTCAGCAGATGATACAGTATCACGAAGCCGGAATCCGCGTGATTAAATGCGGACTTCATGCAAGCGAATTCGTCGAGAAAGATATGATTGCCGGCTATTATCATCCGGCATTCCGGGAACTGTGCGAGAATCATATTTATCTTTCAAAGATAAATTCTGTCATAATAAATGCCCTGTCACAAAAGCAGAAACCGCCGGAATGCTTTGCCGTCCGTCCGGACTGCATCAGTAAGGCAGTCGGGCAGAAAAAAGCAAATGTGAACTATTTTCAGAAGCAGTATCAGATAAAAATAAAAATCACAGGCGATGAAAATTTAGATTTATATGAAGTCAAATCAGCAGAGGAGTCAGTATGTATTTAAAATCACTGGAATTGCAGGGATTCAAATCCTTTCCGGATAAGATAAAACTGAATTTCGACAAAGGTCTGACCGCCGTCGTGGGTCCGAACGGAAGCGGAAAAAGTAATATCGGCGATTCCGTCCGCTGGGTGCTGGGCGAACAGTCTACCAAAACACTCCGCGGCAACAAGATGGAAGACGTTATTTTTTCCGGTACGGTCGGCAGAAAACCGATGGGGTTCGCCTCTGTTACGCTCGTGATTGACAATTCCGAAAACCGTCTCGAAGGTTACGGCGAAGAAGTCAGCGTTACCAGAAAATTATACCGCTCCGGCGACAGCGAATACAGAATTAACGGAAAAGCCGTCCGGCTGAAAGATATCAATGAACTGTTCATGGATACCGGTCTCGGACGGGACGGCTATTCCATCATAGGGCAGGGCAGAATCGCCGAAATCGTCGGCGCGAAAAGCAATGACCGACGCGAAATTTTTGAAGAAGCCGCCGGAATTTCCAAATTCCGCTACCGGAAAACCGAAGCCGAACACAAGCTTTCACAGGCGCAGGAAAAAATGGAACGTGTGCAGGATATCTTTCAGGAACTCGAAAACCGTCTTGAACCGCTCCGGATTCAGGCACAGAAAGCGGAAAAATATCTCGTACTCGCCGAACAGGAAAAACAGCTGGAAGTTTCTGTCTGGATTCAGAATCTTGCCGATTTACAGCAGAAATTAAAGACGCTCGAAGAAAAATTTATCGTCAGCCGGACAGAATACGAAAACGCCGAACGGGAGATTCTTCAGGAAGAAGAAAAAGTACAGCAGTGCTATCTCAAAATGCAGGAATATTCCGTCGAAGCAGATGAAACACATGCACTTGTCAGGGAACTCCGTGCGCAGACCGCACAGGCTCAGGCAGAGATTGCCGTTCTGAAAAATGATGTGATTCATCATCAGGAAGCAATCAAGTTTGCGCAGAGCCGCCATGAACAGGACGAAGAAGAACAGGTTCTCCGGCAGTCCAGACTTGCAGAAGCACAGACTCACGCCGAAGCCATGCAGAAACAATGCGCCGAAACAGAACAGGCTCTTGCAGAGGCAAGAAAACATTTTGAAACTGCTGAAAAAGCTTTCTTTGCAGAAGATGAAAATTCCCGTCAGGCAGATGAAAATCTCCATCAGCTGTATCTGGAACGAAGCGAATTTCAGTTTGCCATCCGTTCCGCAGAGGAAAAGGCAGAAGCTCTTCTCGAAGAAATGCAGAAACTCGAAGAAGCCGCTCTGCTGACAGAACAGAATCTGCATGAGGCAGAACAGCTTTATAAAGCCGCACTTTCCGAAATGCAGAACATTCAGAATGAAATCACCGCGCAGGAATCCGAAATTGAAACTTTCCGGGAAACGCTTCACCAGATGCGCCGGAAAAAATCTCAGGCAGAAGAAGATTTTCGTCAGCTCGGCTTTCAGATGCGCGACAAGAAACAGCGGCACAGAATTCTGACCGATTTGGAAAACCATATGGAAGGTTTTTCCGGAAGCGTCAAAGCTGTGATGCGTGCCGTCCAGAACGGCAATTTACAGGGAATCTTCGGAAGCGTGGCACAGCTGATTCAGGTAGACAGTCAGTACGGAATCGCGGTCGAAACCGCACTCGGCGCAAGTGTACAGCATATCATCGTCGCTGACGAAAACGCCGCTAAAGCCGGAATTCGATTTCTTCGCGACAGCCGTGCCGGACGTGCGACATTTCTGCCGCTGACAACTATCCGGGGCAGGTATCTCAATCCGCAGGATTTGCGGGATTTCTCTCATCTGAAAGGCTTTATTGCCGTCGCCAGCGATTTGGTCACATGCGACGAAACTTACAGACAGATTGCTGAAAATCTCCTCGGCAGAATTCTCATCGCTGACAATATCGACAACGCCGCCGAAATCGCCCGGAAAAGCGGTTATAAATACAGAATCGTCACAGAGGACGGTCAGGTCATCAATGCCGGCGGTTCGTTTACAGGCGGTTCGGTGCAGAAAACAGGCGGTATGCTCACCAGAAAAACAGAACTCCACGCGCTTCAGGAGGAAATTCATCAGCTTGCCGTGCAGTGCCAGACTGCCGAACAGTCCGCCCGGCAGTCCGCAGATGACTGTACCAAGGCAGAACAGAATCTCGAACAGCAGAATCAGATACTCGAACAGCTCCGGCAGAAATTCCTGAACGCGCAGACTGACGCACAGAAAGAAGCCTTTCCGGTTTCTCAGTACCGGAGACAGATGCAGGAAGATGCCGATAAAATGGCAGAACTCAAAAAACAGTCTGCACAGTCCGGCGAACTTCTGGCAGAATCCAGACTCCGCTATGCACAGAAACTACAGGAAATTGAATCGGCAGAAAAAAGCCTTTCCGGTGCCAAAGACCGGAAATCCGCCGTCATGCAGGAAAGACAGTCCGCATTTGAAGCTTACAGTGATTTGAAGATTAAACTTGCTCAGGCAGAGAAAGACAAAGAATCCGCAGAAGCGGCTCTCCTTCAGATGCAGGAATCTGTCGAAACTGCACAGGACAGAGAAAAACAGTATCTCGCCGAAATCGAGAACTATCAGAAACAGATTGCCGAAAAATCACAGGAAATTCAGGAAAAAGAGAAATTCTTCTCCGATACGGAACAGAAAATCAGTTCTGCCGAACAGCAGGCAAAAGCCGCTTCCCGGAATCACGATGCACAGAATATCGAAATCAGAAATTTGCAGTCCGGTCTGAATACGCTTCATACAGAGAAAGAAAAGCTTTCTTCCGAAGTCTCCCGGCTTTCCGAACGGAAAAATGCCATGCAGTCCGACTGTGACCAGATTATCAATCAGCTTCTGGAAGTTTACGAGCTGACGCGCTCCGAAGCACAGGCAATGGCACAGCCTGTCGAAGATTTGCCGGAAGCAAAAAAACAGCTTTCCGGAATCAAGCAGAAAATCCGTGCGCTTGGGACGGTCAATCCGGATGCCATTGCCGAGTTCAAAGACGTTTCCGAACGTCATGCCTTCTACGCCCGCGAAATGACAGACATCAGAAAGGCAAAGCAGGAACTTGAAAAGATGATTCAGGATTTAACCGGCGAAATGTGCCGCATCTTTTCCGAAAGCTTTCAGATTATCAATCAGAATTTCAAGGAAATTTTTCAGGATTTATTCGGCGGCGGACGCGCGGAACTTCTGCTGACAGAACCCGAAAACGTCCTGACTTCCGGCATTGAAATCAATGTCGCACCGCCCGGCAAGGTCATTAAAAATCTGATTTCGCTTTCCGGCGGCGAACAGTCATTTGTTGCCATTGCCATTTATTTCGCGATTCTCCGGCTCAGACCTGCGCCGTTCTGTATTCTCGACGAGATTGATGCCGCGCTTGATGAAGCCAATGTCCGCAAATATGCCCGGTATCTGAAACATTTTACAGATAATACACAGTTCGTGCTTGTCACTCACAGGCGCAGCGCGATGGAAGAAGCTAATGTCCTTTATGGCGTTACTATGCAGGAAGACGGCATTTCCAGACTGCTCCGGCTCGAACAGCCCGAAGACATGCCAGAAGAAACTATGAACTAATCAGGAGGACTTTTATGGGATTCTTTTCTAAAATCAAAGAAGGTCTGCAAAAAACACGCGATGCCATGATGCAGAAAATGCAGGCAATTATCAACTCGTTCACAAAGATTGACGAAGATTTATTTGAACAGCTCGAAGAAACCATGATTATGAGTGATATGGGCGTGGAAACTTCCGTCGAAATCTGTGAACGGCTCCGGAAACTCGTCAAGGAACGCGGTGAGAAAGACCCTAAAAAAATCATGGATTTGATTGAAGAAGTCATCAGTGACATGCTCGGTGAAGAAACCGAACTGGATTTGTCTACAAAGCCTTCTGTCATTATGGTTATCGGGGTGAACGGCGCAGGAAAGACGACGACAATCGGAAAGCTGTGCCATCAGTTCAGGAATGACGGGAAGAAAGTTCTCGTTGCCGCGGCTGATACGTTCCGTGCTGCTGCTATCGACCAGCTTGAAGTCTGGACACAGAGAGCCGGAGTCGATATTGTCAAACATGCCGAAGGCAGTGACCCGGCAGCTGTCGTATTCGATGCGATTACGGCGGCAGTCGCCCGTGAATGTGACGTTCTGATTATTGATACGGCAGGCAGACTGCACAACAAGAAAAATCTGATGAACGAACTCGCGAAAATCAACAGAATTCTGGAACAGAAGGCAGAGGGCTGTTCTGTCGAAACGCTTCTTGTTCTGGATGCCACAACCGGACAGAATGCTGTCAGTCAGGCGAAATTATTCAATGAAGTGGCGAAGATTACAGGCATTGTCCTGACGAAACTCGACGGCACGGCAAAGGGCGGAATTATCGTTTCGATTAAGAATGAACTCGGCATTCCGGTGAAGCTTGTCGGTGTCGGCGAAAAGATTGAAGACTTACAGCGTTTCAACAATGCAGATTTCATCAGGGCATTGTTTGACCATTCAGATGATGTCAAGATAGAAGAAAATCCGGAAGCTGAACCGGAAGAAGTTCCGGTCGAAGAAGAAGCCGTTCCGGAAGCTGAACCGGAAGAAGTTCCTGTCGAGGAAGAAGCCGTTCCGGAAGCTGAACCGGAAGCAGTTCCGATTGAAGAAGAAGCCGTTCCGGAAGCTGAACCGGAAGAAGAAGAAAAGAAAAAGCCGTTCTCATGGCTGTTTATGGAAATTGGACCTAAAAAGAAAGACAAGGAAGAAAAAGAATCTGCTCCGGAAACTGAAACCGAAACTGCTCCGGCAGAGGAAGAAACTTCCAAAAAGAAGAAATCCTGGTTTTCATTCGGCAAGAAAGGAGAATAATCCATGAAAATTGTCATGGCTACCAATAATCAGAATAAACTGAGAGAAGCAAGAGAAATTTTCAGTCCGCTCGGCATTGAAATTCTTTCCCAGAAAGAAGCAGGCGTTTCGGTCAATCCCGAAGAAAACGGTACAACATTCGCCGAAAATGCGCTTATCAAGGCTCGCGCCGTCTATGAACTGATTCATCTGCCTGTTATCGCGGATGACAGCGGTCTCTGTGTGGATGCCCTCAACGGTGCGCCCGGTGTGTATTCGGCTCGCTATGCGCCCGAAGGTCTGCTCTGTGAAGCACTTCTCGAAAATATGAAAGAGATTCCGGCAGAACAGAGAACTGCCCGTTTCGTGACAGATGTCGCTTTTATTGACGAATCCGGAAAGGAAACCGTTCTGGAAGGTGACTGCCCCGGCGTTATCGGCTTTGAAAAGCGCGGTACAAACGGATTCGGCTATGACCCTGTTTTTATGTACGGTGAAAAATCTTTCGCCGAACTCGAACCGGAACAGAAAAATGCTGTCAGCCATCGCGGCGCGGCTTTCCGTAAATTATATGACTATCTGAAAAATTATCAGCAGGAGGAAACATAATATGCTTACCAGTAAACAACGCGCTTATCTCCGGGGCATTGCTTCCGGTTATGAAACCATCTTTCAGATTGGCAAAGGCGGTATCTCGGAAAATCTGATTCAGCAGGTGAATGACGCACTCCGCAAAAGAGAACTGATTAAACTCCGTGTTCTGGATAATTCGGAATTTACTGCCCGTGAAGCCGCTGACCAGCTCGCCGAAGCCGTGAAAGCAGATGTCGTACAGGTGATCGGAAGCCGGTTTGTCCTGTTCAAGAGAAATCCGCAGGAACCCGTCATTGACCTGAAAGCGGCGAAGTAATGCGCAGAATCGGATTATTCGGGGGCAGTTTCAATCCGCCGCATCTGGGGCATCTGCATCTTGCGGAAGTCCTGAAAGAATCGCTTTCTCTGGATAAAGTCCTTCTGATTCCGGCGAAGAAGCCGCCCCATAAACCGGATACGGACTACGCTCCGGCAGAAGACCGGCTCGCCATGTGTCAGCTTATGGCGGAAGAACATGACTGGCTCGAAACAGATGATTTTGAACTGCATCAGCAGCAGGTCAGCTACACTTACTACACGGCGAAATATTTTACAGAGACGTTTCCGGAAGATAAATTTTTTCTTCTGGTCGGCGGTGATATGCTCGCAAGCTTCACAGAATGGTACAGGTGGCAGGAAATTTTAGGCATGGTTTCGCTTGCCTGTATCGCCCGGGAACAGGATGAGTATGAAAAACTGTTCCCCGCTGCGGAAAACTTACGTCAAACTGGTGAAATATGGCTCGTCAATGCGGAAATTTTTACAGTATCTTCTACAAAAATCAGAGACATGATAGGAAAAAATCAGAATTGTTCTTGCTATTTGTCACAAAAAATAGTAAAATATATAAGAGAGAAAAATTTGTATACAGGAAGTGATACTGCATGTATCAGGTAAAGGACAAAATCGCATTTCTGGAAAACAGACTTTCCCCAAAAAGATTCCGGCATTCCTGCAACGTCGCAAGGGCGGCGCGTCAGCTGGCGCAGCAGTACGGCGCAGATGTGGAAAAAGCCTATTTTGCCGGACTGGTTCACGATATCTGCAAAGAAATTCCGTTCGAGGAGCAGGAAGCATTGATGCTTTCCGGACAGTTTCAGCCCGATTTGGCGGAACTGCATTCCCGCAAGCTCTGGCACGGCATTGCAGGCGCGCATTTTATTCAGGAAGAATTCGGCGTGGAAGATGAGGATATTCTCCGGGCAGTTCGCTATCATACAGTAGGACGCGCGGAAATGTCCCTTCTGGAAGAAATTATTTATATCGCCGATATGATTTCCGAAGAACGCGACTATAAAGGCGTGGACAGAATGCGCCGTCTTGCGCAGAAGGATTTGCAGACAGCTATGCTCGAAGCTTTGCAGGATGCCATCAGTTCTGTCATGAAAAAAGGCGGTCTGCTGTCACAGAATACCATCGAAGGCTATAATTTTTATCTCCTGAGGGCACAGGAACATAAAATGCCTGTTATCAAGAAATAATACAGAGAGAACATGAAGCAAGGAAAGGAGCTTCCTGACATGCCTGAACAAAAGAAAAACAAGAAAGACAAAACAGATGTATTTTTAAGTGAACACGATACTGCCGTCAATGTCTGGATTAAGATTATTTCCATTCTGCTGACGCTGCTGCTGATTGGTCTGATGATTCTCCATGCACCAATTATTCAGTATACTTCAACAGATAATTTTAATCAGATTATGCAGATTTCTGTCATGAAATATTTCAAGACCAGAAAGCCCATGCAGTATCTCGAAGGCAATATCAAAAGTATGAACCAGTCACAGGCGGAAATCCGCGAAGATGTGGACAAAGAATTCAATGACGGTCTGGATTTGAAGCAGACTATCGAAGGACAGTTCACAGTGCTGTTTCTGGGATTCGACAGCACGGAAAACGGAAGCGGTCTTCTGCATGATGTGAATTATATGATTCAGTTCAATCTGCGCACCGCAAGCATGAATATTTTACAGATTCCGCGTGATACCTATACGCCAAGCTATACAACGGCTTATACGCATAAATTCAACAGCGTGTACAATTTCGGCAACGAGAAGAAAAGCAATATTCAAAGAGTTGTAGACTGCGTACAGGAAAATTACGGTGTGCCGATTGATGCCTATGTGACAACTACCTGTGACAATGTCGCTGAAATTATTGATATTGTCGGCGGCGTGCCGATTGATATGCCGTATCCGGTCGTATTCGAGGCGGATAAAGTCATCCCTAACGGCGAACAGGTACTCAGCGGCGAAGAAACGGAATGGTTCTTACGCTTCCGCTATGGCTACCGCGACGGCGATGTCGGCAGAGTACAAGCACAGAGAATCTTTATGGCAGCAGCTATGCGAAAGGCTATCAGCATGAATTCCGTACAGATTTTCAGTGCCATGAACAAAATCTATAAACAGGAATTAATCGCCACAGATATGAGCATGGAAGATATCAGCCGTCTGGCTGACCTTGCCGGAACTATCGATATGGAAAATGTCAATATTTTCATGCTCCCCGGCGAATATACTACGGCAGGTGACCAGTCTATCTGGTCAGTTCACAAGTCCGCCGCGCTGGAAATCCTGAACGAACATTTCCGGACACAGCAGGTTCCGCTTTCCGCAAAGAAAAGCACTATCGTGGAATATATTCCCGAAGGGGAATATGAGGACAATTCCTATGACAATCTTTCCGGCAATCTTCAGGAAATCGAAGAAAACGGCAGTGCCAATCCCGAACTGAATTCTAACTATAAAAACAAGTTCGACAGAGATTATGACAATCGCAACCAGAAAGAAACAGAATCCGAAACAGAAGAAGATTAACTATAAGCATATAAGAGGTGATTTTTTATGACAGCAGAAGAAAAAATTAAAATTGCCGTCAAGGCACTCGATTCCAAACGCGCCGAAAATATTCAGGTGCTGAAAGTCAGAGATTTGACTATCTTAGGCGATTATTTCATTATCGCAAACGGTAACAGCACCACACAGACCAAGGCTCTCGCCGAAGAAGTCGAATTCCAGCTCTCTCAGCACGGGGAAGAACCCCATCATACAGAAGGCATGAACGGCTCAAACTGGTATATTCTGGACTATACAGATGTGATTGTTCATGTATTCTATCAGGAAACAAGAGAATTCTACCGTCTGGAACAGCTCTGGGCTGATGCCGAACAGGTTGATATTTCTGACCTGATTATCAAAGAAGGCGAATAATATGGCAGAACAAGGCAAAAAACTCGTGATGGGAATCAGTATTTATCTGATTGCAAAACAACTCCTGAATGTCATTCTCGGTGCAGGTGTTTTCAGCATGATACTGCCTGTTGTGATTTCAGTTGCAATGTATCTGAATCTGTGGCAGTATACGCATTACGCCGCGGCGGCGATACTCGCGCTGATAGCCGTATGGCATCTTCCGGCGAATCTCGGCGGGCTGCCCGGAACACTGATTTACCTGATAGAAGGTCTGCTCGATTTGGGAGCTGCTGCTGTGCTGATTCTCTCACAGGATGTCAAAGCTTATTTTCAGAAAACCGAATAAATCAGAAAGAAGGATTTTATTTCATGAACAAGTACGATTATGAGAAGATTGAAAAGAAATGGCAGAAATACTGGGATGAACACCAGACATTCCATGCTGAAAACGACTACACCAAGCCGAAATTCTATGCTCTGGTAGAATTTCCCTATCCGTCCGGACAGGGTCTGCATATCGGTCATCCCAGACCTTATACCGCCATGGATATTGTCGCCAGAAAAAGAAGACTCGAAGGCTATAACGTTCTGTTCCCGATGGGCTGGGATGCGTTCGGTCTGCCGACTGAGAATTTCGCCATCAAGAACAAGATTCACCCGGCAATCGTTACCGCAAATAACGTGGAGCGTTTCAAAGGTCAGCTGAAATCCCTGGGCTTAAGCTTCGACTGGGACAGGGAAGTCAATACCACTGACCCGGATTATTTCAAGTGGACACAGTGGATTTTCCTCCAGCTGTTCAAAAAAGGTCTTGCCTATAAAAAAGAAATGGCGGTCAACTGGTGTACTTCCTGTAAAGTCGTGCTTGCCAATGAAGAAGTTGTCGGCGGCTGCTGCGAACGCTGCGGCGGCGAAGTCATCCGCAAGGTCAAGAGCCAGTGGATGCTCAAAATTACAGAATATGCACAGCGTCTGATTGATGATTTGTCCGAAGTCAACTATCTGGACAAGATTAAAGTCACTCAAACCAACTGGATTGGACGTTCCGAAGGTGCGGAAGTCGATTTCGATACCACTGCCGGAGATACCCTGACAGTTTATACCACCCGTCCGGATACGCTCTTCGGTGCGACTTATATGGTTATCGCGCCGGAACATCCCATGATTGAAAAATGGGCTGACAAACTCACCAATATGGATGCAATCAAGGCATATCAGGAACTTGCCGCCAAGAAATCCGATTTCGACAGAACCGAAATGAACAAGGAAAAAACTGGTGTCAAACTGGAAGGCGTGAAAGCCATCAATCCGGTCAACGGCACGGAAATTCCGATTTTCATTTCTGACTATGTTCTGATGAGTTACGGCACAGGAGCCATCATGGCAGTACCTGCTCACGACGACAGAGACTGGGAATTCGCGAAGGTCTTCAACATTCCCATGATTGAAGTCGTTGCCGGCGGCAATATCGAAGAAGCCGCTTTCACAGACTGTGCTACCGGCGTGATGGTGAATTCCGGCTTCCTGACAGGTTTATCCGTCGAAGATGCCAAAGTCAAGATTAAAGACTGGCTCGAAGAATCCGGAAAAGGTCACAGAAAAGTCAATTTCAAGCTCCGTGACTGGGTATTCAGCCGTCAGAGATACTGGGGCGAACCGATTCCGCTCGTAAAATGCGAAAAATGCGGCTGGGTTCCGATTCCCGAAGAAGAACTTCCGCTCCGTCTGCCCGAAGTCGAAAGCTATATGCCGACCGATAACGGCGAATCTCCGCTTTCTACTCTGGAAAGCTTCATCAATACAACTTGCCCCTGCTGCGGTGCGCCGGCAAAACGCGAAACCGATACCATGCCTCAGTGGGCTGGTTCTTCCTGGTACTTCCTGAGATACTGCGACCCGCATAATGATAAGGCTCTGGCTTCCAAAGAAGCTTTGCAGTACTGGATGCCTGTTGACTGGTATAACGGCGGTATGGAACATACAACCCTGCATCTGCTGTATTCCAGATTCTGGAACAAGTTCTTATATGATATTGATGCCGTTCCCTATAAAGAACCCTATATGAGAAGAACTTCTCACGGTATGATTCTCGGTGAAGACGGTCAGAAAATGTCCAAGTCCAGAGGAAATGTCATCAATCCGGATGATGTTGTCCGTCAGTATGGTGCCGATACACTCAGACTGTATGAAATGTTTATCGGCGATTTCGAGAAAACTGCTCCGTGGAGTCCGTCCAGTATCAGAGGATGCAAAAAATTCCTTGACCGTGTCTGGGCGTTGCAGGAAATCCTCACCGACGGCGATTCCTACCGTCCGGAACTGACTTCTGCATTCCATAAGACTATCAAGAAAGTTTCCGAAGATATCGAATCTCTGAAATTCAATACGGCTATTGCAGCTATGATGAAGCTGATTAATGATATTTATGCAACAGGCAGCATCAACAGAGCGGAATACCGCACACTTGTGATTCTGCTGAATCCGTTTGCTCCCCACCTGACAGAAGAAATTTATGAAATCTGCAATTTCGGCGGTGTCCTCAATGAACAGGAATGGGCAAAATATGACGAATCTCTCTGTGTAGACGAAACGGTCGAAATCGTTGTTCAGATTAACGGCAAAGTCAAGACCAAGCTGAACATTGCTGTCGGTGCGGAAAAAGATGCCGTTCTGGCACAGGCTCTCGCAGAACCCAGAATCGCCGAAGCAACCGCCGGAAAAACGCTCGTCAAGCAGATTTATGTACAAAATAAACTCGTGAATTTTGTGGTAAAATAACAAAGTTTCTGTAATCTGCAAAATTCTATTGACAAAATAAAGCTTGTATGCTATAATAAATATATGCCATTCGTCAGATAATGAATGTGAAAATTTCAGATAATTGGTTGCAAACTATCCCCGGAAAGGGTTTAGTATACTGTCTGTTCTACAGGCAGAACCTCTGAACAAAGGGAGGGAATCAGAAATGGCAGAAGTTCGCGTTGGCAAGAATGAATCTCTTGATACCGCACTGAAGCGTTTTAAGAGAACTTGCGCAAGAGACGGCGTGATTGCTGAAGTTCGTAAAAGAGAACATTACGAAAAACCTTCGGTAAAACGCAAGAAGAAGTCTGAGGCTGCTCGCAAGCGCAAATATTAATAAGCTAGGATGAAATTGCAAGGGTGTGCCTTTCCGGTGCGCCCTTGTTTTTTCTGGTACGGAGGTGAGTGCCGCATGTTTCAGTCAACCGTTGCAGTCAGGTCAGTCTGCGATATCACGCCGGAACTGCTCAGAATGATGGGCGTAAAAGGTCTGCTGCTCGATATCGACAATACTCTGACAACACATGATAACCCCGTTCCGGCGGCTGGTGTCCGGGAATGGATTAATAAAATGAAAATGGCAGGAATCCGCCTGCGGCTGATTTCCAATAATCATGAACCGCGTGTGATTCCGTTTGCGAAAATGCTCGGAATTCCCTGTGTGTGTGAAAGTCTCAAGCCATTGAGCAGAGGATTCCGGACGGCTATGAAACAGATGAATCTCCCGAAAGAACAGCTTTGTGTCGTCGGTGACCAGATTTATACAGATATCTGGGGGGCGAATCTGTTCCGGGTCAAGAGCATCTATGTCAAGCCGATGGAACTGGAAAGCTGGAAAGGTCATGAATTCCTCTGCATCAAGAGAGTTCTGGAAGTGCCTTTCCTGCCGAAAAGCTATGAATATCTTCCGGTGAAAAATAAGAAAGAAAGCAAGTGAACGTATGAAAAAGATTTTAATTATGCATGGACCTAATCTGAATCTGCTCGGCGAACGTGAGCCGGGCATTTACGGAGATACGAATTTTGAAACGCTCAATCAGCATCTGCTGGAGTATGCGAAAGAACTCGGCATGGAAGCAGAAATTTTCCAGTCGAATCACGAAGGCGCACTGATTGACAAACTGCATGAAGCAAGAAAGGAATTCGCCGGAGTGGTACTCAATGCCGGAGCGTATACACATTACAGCTATGCGATTTCGGACGCTATCAAGGCGATTAAGATTCCGGTGATTGAAGTGCATATCAGCAATATTTTTGCAAGGGATGAATTCCGTTCCAAATCGGTGATTGCGCCCGTCTGCGCCGGAAGCATTTCTGGGTTCGGGCTTCTGAGTTATGATTTGGCAGTCAAGGCATTATCGGAGATGAAGTAAGCATGGAAGAACGCATTCAGAATTTAGTAAAATTATTTCAGGAGAAAGCAGACTGCGCCCTGATTACAGACGATATCAACAGGAGATACCTCACAGGCATGAAGTCTTCCGCCGGATATGTGCTTGTCTTTCCGGAACAGAGTTATTTAATCATTGATTTCCGATATATCGAAAAGGCTCGCGAAGTAGTAAAGCACTGTGAAGTCATCGAACAGAAACCCGGCATTTTCCGGCAGTTTGATGAGTTATTCAAGAAGCACGGCGCGAAAACGGTCGCGCTTGAAGCACAGAGCCTGACACTCCAGAGATGCGATAATCTGAAAAATCATATGAAAAATTATGAGTTTCTGACAGATAACACATTAAGTCAGGCACTCTATGATTTGAGAACGGTCAAGTCTGCCGAAGAACTGACGAAAATCAAAGCTGCACAGAAAATCGCCGAAGATGCACTCGCGGCACTTCTGGAAAAACTTCATGCAGGCATGACCGAAATTGATGTCGCTTTATCCCTCGACTTCTATATGAGAAGTCATGGCGCGGAAGATTTATCGTTCGAGACAATCGCCCTCACGGGAGCGCATACGTCCATGCCGCACGGCGTTCCAGATTCCAGAGAAATCAAGAAAGGCGATTTCGTCCTGATGGATTTCGGCGCAGTCGTGGACGGCTATCACAGCGATATGACAAGAACCGTATGTATCGGCGAACCCTCGGCGGAAATGCGCGAAGTTTACGAAATCGTCCGCACCGCGCAGGACACTGCCAGAGCGTTTGCGAAATCCGGCATCACCGGAAAAGAACTCGACGCGGCTGCCCGTGATGTTATCGTCAAAGCCGGGTACGGTGACTATTTCGGACATTCGCTCGGTCACGGCGTGGGACTTGAAATTCATGAATATCCCGTCGCTACTCCCAACAGAGACAATCTTCTGCCTGAGGACGGTGTCGTGACTATCGAACCGGGCATTTATCTTCCCGGAAAATTCGGTGTCCGGATTGAAGATTTCGTGCATATTACCAAAAATTCCTGTGAAAATTTGACGAATATTCCAAATAGTTTGATTTGTCTCTGATATTTCGGAATAACTCTTGCAAAATTTCTCTTTTTGGTGTAAAATAGTATTATATTAAAAAATTACGGAGGTTTTTATTTTATGATTACAGCAGGCGATTTCAGAAACGGCGTGACATTTGAACTGGATGGAAACGTTGTTCAGGTAGTAGAATTCCAGCATGTAAAACCCGGCAAGGGCGCAGCTTTTGTCAGAACCAAATTCAAGAACGTCATCACCGGCGCAGTCGTAGAACGTTCTTTCAACCCGACAGAAAAATTCCCCACTGCTTTCATCGAAAGAAAAGATATGCAGTATTCCTATGCAGATGGTAATCTGTACCATTTCATGGACACAGAAACATGGGAAGATGTTGCCATCGAAGAAGACAAGCTCGGCTCTAATTTCAAGTTTGTCAAGGAAGAAATGGTTGTTAAAGTATTGTCCTACAAGGGTAATGTATTCGGCGTAGAACCGCCCTATTTCGTTGACCTTCAGGTAACACAGACCGACCCCGGCTTTGCTGGTGATACCGCTACCAATGCTTCCAAGCCCGCAACCCTCGAAACCGGTGCAGAAATCCGCGTTCCGCTGTTCATCAACGAAGGTGACATGATTCGTGTGGATACCAGAACCGGAGAATATATGGAGCGTGCAAAGTAATGGAAAAAATTGCATATTTGAAAGGCTTGATGGAAGGGATGGGCGTTCATCCCGAATCCAGAGAAGGCAAACTGTTCGGTGCTGTCTATGAAGCACTCGAAGAATCTGCCGCCTATGCGAAAAAACTCGAAGACCGTGTTGCAGAACTCGAAGAACTTTGCAGCATCCTCGACGAGGATTTAAGCGTTATCGAAGACCTTGTCGATAATGAAGAAGTCGGCTGCGGTGCATGTCCTTCTTCCGAGACAAAAATCAAGTATTACTATCCGGAAAAACAGCCGGAAAAGAAAACATCTGCTCCCGAACCTGAAGCAGATGCCGCTGAAGAACCGGAAATTACCTTCCCGGCAGTTTCTGCTGAGGAAGACACAGAAGAAGCTGACGGCGATTTCCTCGATGAGGAAGAATACGAAACTGTCTGCCCTACCTGCGGCAAAGTCATTCTGCTCGATGACCGTATGCTCGAAGAAGGCGAAACCATCTGCCCCAACTGCGGTGAAGAACTGGAATTCGATTTCGATGAAGACGAAATTGAAAGCCTCGCGCCCGATGATGCAGACGATACGACAGAAGCATAATTATCAGAATTCCAGAACAGCGGCGGAGTATTTCGCTGCTGTTTTCTGCATAGAATATAGCATGATATTTTTCAGAAAGGATGAAAGAAATGGCTTTTATCAAAAGAAATATTGAAGAATTGCAGTTCAATCCGTTTACGATGATTGGAAACGGCTGGTTTCTGCTGACTTCCGGCACAGAGAAAGATTATAATACCATGACATGTTCATGGGGGGCAATGGGCGAAATCTGGAACGAACCGACTCTGACCGCTTATGTGCGTACTTCAAGGCATACATTCGGCTATCTGGAGAAAGAAAAGCTGTTCACTGTCAGCGTGTTCCCGGAATCTTACAGAAAAGCCCTTGCATTCTGCGGCAGTCATTCCGGCAGAGATTTCGACAAGGCGAGGGAAACCGGGCTGACCCCCGTTTCTCTCGACGGTACGATGACTTTCGCCGAAGCAAAGCTTGTATTCGTCTGCGAAAAAGTCTACGCACAGATGCTGAATGAATCTTCTTTTGTACAGAAAGAATTTTTACAGGACTACTATGCAAAAGACGCTATGCATAAGATGTATCTGGGAAAAATTACAGCCGTTTACGAAAATCAGGCATAAGAAAGCAAAGCGGAAGGACGGCTTGCAGTGCGTACTGTAAGCCGTTTTTTTCAGAAAAGAAGTTTGTTTTCCAAATGCTTTACAAATCTGAAAATTCAGGATATAATAGAATTGGTGATGACACAAGGAGGATGAAGCATGAATTTTTCACCGAAAGAAATTCTTGATTTTGTGACGGAAAATGATGTCAAGTTTATCCGTCTGACGTTCTGCGACATGCAGGGCAACCTGAAAAATATTGCCATCATGCCCGGCGAACTGCCAAGGGCGTTTTCACATGGCATTCTGCTGGATGCAGCAGGCTTTTCCGACTGCTATCAGGATTTGCTGTTAGTGCCGGATATTTCTACACTGTCAGTTCTGCCGTGGAGACCGAAGTCCGGCAGAGTGGTCAGATTTTTCTGTAGTATCAAAAATCTGGACGGTTCTCACTATGCCGGAGAACTGCGCCATACGTTACAGGAATATATTCAGAAATTATACACCAAAGGCTATTCCTGCGAATTCGGCACGAAAAGCGAATTTTATCTGTTCGACTGCGACGACGAAGGCAAGCCGACAAAAATTCCGCATGACCATGCCGGCTATCTGGATGTTGCACCGCTCGACAAGTGCGAGAACGCCCGGCGCGAAATCTGCCTGTCTCTTGAAGAAATGGGTCTGAATCCGCAGCGTTCCTGCCATAAATACGGACCCGGTCAGAATGAAATTGATTTCAAGTGCAGTGAACCTGTCACCGCCGCTGACAATATGGTGCATTATAAAACCGTCGTGAAAACCATTGCCGCACAGAACGGCTTGTATGCTTCTTTTATGCCGAAGCCTCTCAGCGGTACTTACGGCAGTGCGCTGACGATTATCATCAGCATCAAGAACAGCGGCAGAAATATTTTCCAGATGAAGAATCAGCAGCTTTCCGAAGAAGGTGAGGCGTTCCTTGCCGGCATTCTGGAACATATGCCCGAAATGACAGTATTTCTCAATCCGATTGTGAATTCCTATACCCGTCTGCGTCACAGCGGTGCGCCGAATCATATCAACTGGTCACTCGAAAACCGTCTGCCGATGATTCGTCTGCATGACAACGACGGCGAACCTGCCAGAATTGAAATCCGCAGTGCAGACTGCTGCTGCAATCCATATCTGTCATTCCGTCTGCTGTTAGCCGCCGGAATGGACGGCATCCGGAGACATCTGAAACTTTCTGATGACCTTTGCGTCACCGCCGAAGAAAAACAGTTCACCGCTCTGCCTGCCACGCTCCGCGCCGCTTATGATACCGCCCGGAATAATGCTTTCATTCAGGAGAATCTGCCCGAAGAAATCCGCCGGAATTTCTATCAGAATATCGAAAAACAGCTCGCGCTTTACGATGCCGCCGAAGACAAGGCAAAGTTTGAAGAACAGCAGTATTTCTTATCTGAATAACAGGGAGATGAATTTTGCATGGACAGAGCATTGATTATCTCCGGTTCTGACAAGGGTATGGAAATTATCGCGCAGTTTCTGCATTCTTACGGCTATACCAACCTGACCTCGACAGCAAGCGGAAGCGAAGCCCGGCGCATGGTGCAGAATACGGAATATGCCCTGATTATCATCAACACCCCCCTGAAAGATGAATTCGGTCATGAACTTTCCGTGACTATGTCCGAGAATACCAATTCCGGCATTATTCTGCTGTGCAAGGCGGATATTGCAGATGATGTCGCAGACAAAGTCGGCGATTATGGTGTGTGTGTGGTTTCCAGACCGATGAACCGGAATCTGTTTCACCAGTCTATCCGGCTGGTGGAAGCCACGCGCTCCCGTATGCTGGGACTGAAACGGGAAAATTCCAAACTGATGGTGAAAATTGACGAAATGCGCCTGATTAACCGCGCCAAATGCGCCCTGATGCAGTATCTGAAATTCACAGAGCCGGAAGCGCACAGATATATCGAAAAACAGGCAATGGATACGCGTTCCACCCGGAAAGAAGTCGCGCTCCGGATTCTCTCGACTTATGAATTATAAAAAGCAGATTTTGTTTTCCGGCATATTTGCTTTCAGATAGAAAGTCAGAAATCCTGTGACTTAAAAAAATAAGTTCCGGACGGGCAGAAACTGACCTGCTTGTATACTCTCTACAAAATTCCGGAAAGATTTTGAGAATTTCATACAGAACTGACAGTTGACAAATCCGGAAAAATCCTGTATACTAATAACTGTAAACAGCAAAGACGCTGATTCATGCAAAGATGCATGTGTCAGCGTCTTTTTCATTTCAGAAAGGATTGAGCAAAAATGGATGTATTGCAAGACGTTATGACAAATGTGGATTCCGAAATTTTCGGTATCTGGTTTCTGATTGGTGCGGCTCTGGTGTTCTTTATGCAGGCAGGGTTCGCGATGGTGGAAACCGGATTCACCAGAGCAAAGAACGCCGGAAACATTATCATGAAAAACCTGATGGATTTCTGTATCGGTACAGTTGTATTTGTACTGCTTGGTTTCGGGCTGTTTTTGGGAGAAGATGCACTCGGCGGATTCATCGGAATGCCGACACTCGGCATTTTCACAAACTATGCAGAATTTGACTGGTCGAATTTTGTGTTCAACTTGGTATTCTGCGCGACAACGGCGACAATCGTTTCCGGTGCGATGGCAGAAAGAACGAAATTTTTATCTTACTGTATATATTCAGCAGTGATTTCCGGTATTATTTATCCGATTGAAGCACACTGGATTTGGGGCGGCGGCTGGCTGGCACAGCTTGGCTTCCATGATTTCGCAGGTTCCTGTGCAATTCATATGGTCGGCGGCATCTCGGCTCTGATTGGTGCGGCTGTCGAAGGCGCGAGAATCGGTAAATTCAAGAAGGACAAAGACGGCAAAGTTATCAAAGTCAAGGCAATCCCCGGACATAACCTGACAATCGGCGCACTGGGATGTTTTATCCTGTGGTTCGGCTGGTACGGATTCAACGGTGCGGCTGCAACTTCCGGCGGACAGCTGGCAAGCATCTTTGTGACAACAACGATTGCTCCGGCAATCGCAACATTCACCTGCATGGTTTTCACATGGATAAAATACGGCAAACCTGATGTTTCTATGTGTCTGAACGCTTCTCTTGCCGGACTGGTCGGCGTGACAGCCGGATGTGATGTTGTGGATGCACTTGGTTCTGCATGTATCGGAATCGTTTCCGGACTGCTGGTAGTCTTCGGCGTATGGCTTCTGGATTATGTACTGCATATTGATGACCCTGTCGGTGCAGTTGCGGTACATATGTGCAATGGTATCTGGGGAACATTTGCAGTCGGCTTGTTTGCAACCACTTCCGTACCCGGAAATGATACCGTTCAGGGCTTGTTCTACGGCGGCGGCTTCCATCAGCTGGGTCTGCAATGTCTCGCGATTGTGACCGTCGGCGCGTGGACAGCAATCACTATCACAGCAACGTTCATGATTATCAAAAAAGCAATTGGCATCAGAGCTTCTGCTGAAGAAGAAATCATCGGTCTTGACCTTACAGAACACGGTCTGTCCAGTTCTTATGCAGACTTTGCTCCTGCCGCTGATACGATGTTACAGGTCAGCCGTCAGGCAGCCCGTCATGATGTGGACAGTGAAGAAGTCCGCCAGGTATTCGGTTCTGATGCAGATAAACTCAGCGATACCGGAAAACTTCCTGTTATCACCGAAACCAGACGCGAAACGGCTTCTTCCGGCAGTGCAAAGCTGACAAAGCTTTCCATCGTCTGCAAACCCGGCAAACTGGAAGAATTACAGGCTAGTCTTGCCGCAGTCGGCATTGACGGCATCACCGTGACACAAGTACTCGGCTACGGTACACAGATGGGACATGCGGCTTATTACAGAGGCGTAAAACAGGAACTGCCTTCACTGCATTCCAAAGTGAAAGTAGAAGCTGTTATCACAGCTGTACCGGTCGAAAAAGCCCTTGCAGCGGCAAGAAAAGCCCTCTATACCGGAAATATCGGCGACGGCAAAATCTTCATCTACGATGTGGAAGATGTGGTCAAAGTACGAACAAACGAACACGGTTACGATGCTTTGCAGGATTCACCGCAGCCAAAAGCTTCTTAACAAAAGAAGATTTCAGAAAACCGCCCGGAATGCCCGGACGGTTTTTTCTGACTATTGACATTATCCTGAAAATATGATAAAATAATAACAGAAACTGCTGCTATGACAGATAACCTCAGGAAAGAAGTGATACATCATGCCAGAAAAAAAAGATATCCGGGAAATTAAGTTTTCCAGAGAAGCACTCGGCTATCATAAAAAAGAAGTGGATGATTATCTCCGCTGGCTGGCGGATGTGTTCCGGCAGTTTGAGGAAGAACGGCAGAGGCTTCACGCACAGCTTTATGAAAAAGATACCCAGATTGCAGAACTGAAAGAAAAAATTGCCGATGCAACCGAACGCCTGTACAAACACAGACAGACAATTCAGGAACTGACCGAAGAACTCGAAACCGAAAAGGAAAATGTACAGCAGGAGCATCAGCTTGTCAGGGAACTACGCGAAAAACTGGCAGAACCGCCGGAACAGAAAGAACATACTCCGGAAGCTCTACAGTCACTGCTTGCCTGTGCAGAAGAAACCAATGCCGCTCTCGAAGCCAAACTCCGGCAGGCGGAAGAAAAACTCGCGTTCCGGGAACAGCAGCTTTATCAGGTGCGTTCGGAACTGGCAATGCAGAAAAGTATTCTGAAACAAAAAAGCAAAAAGAAAATTCTGACATTTGCGCCGCTTTCTGAAACGGAAATCAAGAAATTATCGGAATAAAGGAGGTGACAGTCTGTGACAAAATTAAAGATAAGGGCTTCTGTTCCGGATATTTTATTTCTCAATGCAGCAGTTTCGTTTCTCTGCCTTGTCAGCTTTGATTCTGATTTTTGGCTGGTTCTGTTAATTACCGGCATTCCGGTGCTGCTGTACGGGTATCTCTGCATTCTTGTCAGAAAGCCGGAAACCAGAACCAAGAAATCACTTCTTCTGAGAAAAATACAGACGATTATCCCGACGATTCTGGTATTTGCAGTCGCTGTTTGGGTAATAGTCTCCGGTATCAGAGAAGGAGTATTTTCAGATATATTTAAAAATATTGCTAAGTATAGGTACTTTTCTGAAATTGCCTGTGAAAGTATGCTTTATTTATTTTTGCTGATAATGTTTTCGGTGATAGCCGTCCGGAATTATATTCTGCTGTGTGAAGCAGAACTTCATATTCTTCCGGAAACCGTTTCTGCTCGAAAGCGTGAAATTGTATTTAATACTATCTTTCTGAGTTTATGCTTTCAGGGAATCTTTTTTAATCATATTCATACCAAGGATTATGCCTTTCAATTTTATCATATTCTTCAATTCAGTGAAACAAGTGCTGAAATACTAGGAAATCTTGTGGCAATTGTACCGCCGGTGGCTGTCATATTCATGCAGAATCGGCTTTGCAAAATCAGGTTTGGTACTCTTCCAGTCATGCAGAAGAAAAAAAGAATCAAAACTTTGCGGATTCTGAATATTATCTTTCTGACAATAAGTCTCTGCACGATTCCGTTTTGGATAAGTGGAAATGCTCATGCAATTACAGTGATTCTTCTGGGAATGCTGCTGTATCAGAATATCCGCAGCCGGAAAACGCTTGCAGAACCGGATAAAAATTCGGAAAATCCTGCCCCTGTGGTAAGAATGCTTCCCGTTCCGGAACAGCAAGCCGCCGTCAATATGCCTGTACAGTCATCTGAACCTGAAACAGAAGACCTTCGGGAAAAACTCAGAAGCTATGAACAGGAAATCAGCCGTCAGAAAGAAATCATCAGTCAGCAGCAGAAACAAATTGCAGAATATCACGAAAAATCTTCTGTTCCGGCAAAGCGGATTCTGACGTTTGCACCGCTCTCCGAAACGGAAATCAAGAAATTATCCGAGTAAAGAAAGGAGCTTGTTTATGGGAAAATTAGCCGGAGTTGCTGTGATTGTTATCATCGCCGGAGCCGGAGCGGGTCTGCACTATCTTCACTCCCCGAAAACCATGATGAACGCCGTTGTCAAAGGCATGAATGACGGCATCATAGAAGATTACTTTACAGGCGAAGCCAAAAAAAATCTCGAAGCCGCACAGAAAGGCGGAAATCTGCTGTCTGTGTTCAGTGCTTCTGCCGAAGAAAAACTTGTGAAGGTCATCATGGAAAAAATGTCCGAAGTAGAATGGAAACTCGATTCTGTCGAATATCAGAAGTCTTCCGGAACTGCCAGTGTCGATTTCAAATATGCGGACAAGCTTCTGGATATTGACGGCACTATGGTGTTCAATATCGAAAAGATTCAGCCGGAAGGCAATTTTTTCGAGAATCTGACAAGTAATCCCTGGCGCATCAGCGGCATTGAAAAAATTGATTTTTAAAGACATTCCCCTGTATTCCTGCAATACAGGGAATTTTTTCTGCATTTTGGTCAGAAAATCTTGTGGAAAGTCTTGATTTTTTGTCAGATTTGTGCTAGAATAAAAGTACCATACTTATCATACACATGCAAAGGGGCGTTTTTCTATGCACAGAATGCAGTATCTGCCAACAGCAATCATCAAGGGCTTTCATGTCCGTCCAGGCGTGTATCTGCTCAACGGTGCCACACCGCTGGGCGATACCATCAATTTTACTATCCGTTCTGCCAATGCCACCGCCTGTTCTGTGGTGCTGTTCCACAGAAAAGAAAAAGAACCGTTTGCCGTCATTCCCATTCCGGATAATTATCGTATCGGTGATACCTGGTCAATCATGATTTTCGGGCTGAATGTCTATGAAATCGAATACTGTTACCGCCTTGACGGCGAATATAATCCCGAAAAAGGTTTGATTTTCGACAAGCACCGGAATGTTCTCGACCCGTATGCCAGAGCCGTTACCGGGCAGAGCGTCTGGGGCGAAAAAGTCGGCGATTACGGCTGTTATCACGGGCGCGTCTATTCCGGGCAGTTCGACTGGGGCGACTATCCGGAGCAGAAAACACCTCTCTCGGATTTGATTATCTATGAACTGCATGTCAGAGGCTTCACAAAAGACAAATCTTCCGGTGTAAAACATCCCGGAACATTTGACGGCATTATGGAAAAAATTCCGTACCTGAAAAAACTCGGCGTGAATGCCGTGGAGCTGATGCCTGTCTTTGAATTCGACGAAATGGACGGTGTCAGGGAATATGAGGGCGAAAAACTGCTGAATTACTGGGGATATAATACAACCTGCTTTTTCGCGCCGAATACCAGTTATTCTTCCAGAGCTGAATTCAATCACGAAGGCGAAGAACTCAAGCTGTTAATCAAGAAACTCAACGAAAACGGAATGCAGGTCTTTCTGGATGTGGTATTCAATCACACTTCCGAAGGGGATGAGCATGGTCCTGCTTTTTCGTTCAAGGGACTGGATAACAGTGTATATTACATGCTGACTCCGGACGGGAAATATTATAATTTCAGCGGCTGCGGCAATACGTTCAACTGTAATCATCCGGTTGTACAGCAGTTTATTCTGGACTGTCTGCGGCACTGGGTCATTGAATACCGTGTAGACGGCTTCCGTTTTGACCTTGCCTCGATTCTCGGCAGAAGTGAGGACGGCAGTCCGATGGCGAATCCGCCGCTGCTGAAAAATCTCGCATTCGACCCGATTCTGAGCAAAGTCAAACTCATTGCCGAAGCCTGGGATGCAGGCGGTCTGTATCAGGTCGGCAGTTTTCCGTCATGGAAAAGATGGGCGGAATGGAACGGCAAATATCGCGATGATTTACGGGCATTCCTCAAAGGCGACAACGGCAGGGCATGGAGTGCCGCTCAGAGAATTATGGGTTCACGCGATATCTATCCGCCGGAACTGCGCGGCAGTGATGCTTCTGTCAATTTCATCACCTGTCACGACGGTTTCACTCTCTATGATTTATATTCCTATAACCGCAAGCATAACGAGAAAAATGGCTGGAACAATACCGATGGTGACAATGCCTGTGACAGCTGGAACTGCGGTGAAGAAGGAGATACCAAAAATCCGGAAATTCTCGGTCTGCGTATCCGCATGATTAAGAATGCCTTTGCCGTTCTGCTGTGCAGCAGGGGCGCGGCAATGTTCCCGGCAGGGGATGAATTCTGCAATACACAGTTCGGCAATAACAATGCCTACTGTCAGGATAATATCACCAGCTGGCTGGACTGGTCAAGAAAAAAACAATTCCATGAAGTCTTTGACTTCGCCCGTGATATGATTGCCTTCCGGAAAGCACACAGAATTCTCCGGGAAGATACAGAACCCTGTTCCCATGGCTTCCCCTGTATGAGTATTCATAATTCTCTGCCGTGGAATCAGGAATTCCGGACAGATACGCATGTTATCGGCATTCTGTTCGCCGGGAAGGATAACGACGGCAAAGATGATATGATATTTCTTGGCATCAACGCCCACTGGGAAACTCAGACAATGCAGCTGCCCTCTCTGTTTGAGGGAATGGACTGGAATGTAAAATTCTATACCAATGTGCCGCATGTCCGGCATCAGGATTATAATGCCCTGATGCATCGCGAGGGAAATACATTCTGGCTTGCACCGCGTTCAGTCTTTGTGGCGGTCAGCCGCCGGAAGTGAACAGCATACAGAAAATTAACCCCGAAGTAACTGAAAAATTGCTTCGGGGTATTATATTTGTATTCAGTTGCTGAGATAAATCAGAATATTTATGAGAATAATCCGCTGTTGCCCCATTTATTGCACATATCTGCAAATGTATCAATATTGGAATTCTGCATTGTAAGATTTGCGCCGAGTACATTTCTGGATATATTTAATTTCAGCACTTCACTTTTTCGGTCATCATTCTTGAATTTTGCTTTTATTGAATAATTTCCGAAAATTGTTTTTGCGACTTTACAATATTGAAAACGGAGTAATGGATATTCTATCAAATCAACTGTGCCGTCAACATAAACTGACATTGTAAGCGGAACAACTAAAAGTGTACGATACTTAGAAATTGCTGCAAATGCAGGAAGATAGTTTCTTCCGGTTGACAGAAAACTGTCAATAACAGAAAGTGTACAGAATACCGGACACTCATATTCAATTTTGAATCCGGAAAGACATTGTTCCATCAGGCTATCAGTGATTTTAAGCATTTTTCTCTCCTCGGCTTAATACTTCAATATCAGTGTTGATTAATAAGCGAGCTTTTCTTCCAGATATTTTTCCAGTTCCGTGATAGGCAGACGAACCTGTTCCATCGTGTCGCGGTCACGGACGGTGACGCACTGGTCTTTTTCCTTCGTGTCGAAATCGTAAGTAATGCAGAACGGTGTGCCGATTTCGTCCTGACGGCGGTATCTTCTGCCGATTGCGCCGACATCATCAAAGTCAACTAAGAATTTCTTGGAAAGACTTGTGAAGATTTCTCTTGCTTCGTCAGAGAGCTTCTTCGACAGCGGCAGAACGGCTGCCTTGAACGGCGCAAGTGCCGGATGCAGATGCATCACTGTGCGGACATCATTCTTTTCCGCGTCGAGAACTTCTTCGTCATAGGCTTCCGTCAGAATGCTCAGGAACAGACGTTCCACGCCGAGAGAAGGCTCGATAACATACGGAATATATTTGGAATTGTCTTCCGGGTCGAAATATTCCATAGACTTGCCGGAATGATTCTGATGCTGTGTCAGGTCATAATCGGTTCTGTCAGCTACGCCCCAGAGTTCGCCCCAGCCGAACGGGAACAGATATTCAAAGTCTGTTGTCGCTTTGGAGTAGAAGCATAATTCTTCCTGTTCATGGTCGCGCAGACGGAGGTTTTCTTCTTTAATGCCTAAGCCGAGCAGGAAGTCTCTGCAATAGCCTCTCCAATACTGGAACCATTCGAGGTCAGTACCCGGCTTGCAGAAGAATTCCAGTTCCATCTGTTCAAATTCACGAACGCGGAAGATGAAGTTTCCGGGGGTGATTTCGTTTCTGAAAGATTTACCAATCTGTGCTACGCCGAACGGTACTTTCTTTCTGGTCGTTCTCTGAATGTTCTGGAAGTTCACGAAAATACCCTGTGCGGTTTCCGGACGGAGATAAAGTTCGGATTTGGAATCTTCGGTTACGCCCTGAAATGTCTTGAACATCAGGTTAAACTGACGAATGTCTGTAAAATCATGCTTGCCGCATTTCGGGCAGGGAATCTGCTTTTCTCTGATATAATCCATCAGCTGTTCATTGCTCCAGCCGGCAGGATTTGTGCCGTCAAAATCTTCGATAAGATTATCGGCACGGTGACGGGTTTTACAAGCCTTGCAGTCCATGAGCGGGTCAGAGAATCCGCCCAGATGTCCGGAGGCTACCCATGTTTCCGGATTCATCAGGATAGCACTGTCAAGTCCTACGTTATAGGGGCATTCCTGAATGAATTTCTTTCTCCATGCGTTCTTGATATTATTTTTGAGTTCCACACCGAGAGGACCGTAATCCCAAGTATTGGCAAGACCGCCGTAAATTTCAGAACCGGCATAGACAAAGCCTCTGCCTTTACAGAGATTGACAATCTTATCCATGTTTTTCTCGCTGTTCTTCAGCATTTTTGAATCACTTCTTTCTTAGATTTCCCGGCACCGGCATGTGACGGGATATGTTATTATTATACTATATCGGGAATCAATTGTCAAGTCTTAATCTCTGCCGTAAAATCTGTCCTCCATAATTTTGAATTCGTCTGCCGGAATGTACAGAACAGCATAATCGACCGGATTTCCGTGACCTTCCCAACAGCTGAACAGTCCGCTGTAATCGTGCGGAAAATAAATCGTCGCTTCATCAGTCAGTTCAAAATTTTCTCTGCGTTCCATGATAAACATACCGTCCGAGCCGTTCCATGTCGATTCGATAAAATCCTGTAATTCTTCCGGCATATATTTTTTATCTCTTTTGTATTCCTGCGGATTCAGCAAATCAGAATATTCATGACGGCTTGTCTGTTTTTGTTCAGATTTGAAATAGTGTGCATCTATCGTATAAGGGCAGGTCAATTCCGGGTCAGTGGGTTCGGGAATGCCGATATTGAAATAATGCAGAGTTTCCGGAACAGCCTGAAAAATCAGAGGTGCATCAGAATCCGGCGTGTAAGCATAAATCTGATTTCCGACAGGAAACATCACAAAATCTGTATTCTGATTCTGATAAATCTGAATCTGTGCTTTATCAATAAAATTCGACGGAATGATTTCATGAGTACGCCTTGCAAGAGCCTCTTTCGGAGTAAGTTCCTGACAGGCGGATATTTCATTGACAGTCACGCTTGTTCCTTCACAGCCGATAACCGCACAGCCAGAAAATGTAACTTCGGCGAAGTCTCCGGCTTGTATTCCGGAATTTCCGAGCTGTTTCACAGCATTTTCAGCTAAAGAATAGGTGTAAGGTCTGCCGGCAAATGTATCATCTGTCAGAACGAGAAGAAACGGACTGCCCTGCCCGGAACACAGGGCAACTGTTGCCGTCATATTCTCAAACGTATTTTCAGAAACATAGGGAGTACCTGGAAAAGATTTTCTCCGGGCATAGGCATTCACGCCGATGACTGCCGAAACTGCTAAGATTCCGCATATCACTGGAATGATGATTTTTCTTTTTTTCATGAGAATTTCCCCTTTCAGATTGCTGTTACTGATAATACGCTTTCAGAACCGGATTTTATGGGGAAATTCTGCACAAGAAATACTGTCAGTTTTTGTATTATTTCACAATAAACCGCGTTCCGGACTGGGAAAACTGCGCTGTTCCGCCGAGATTTTTCAGATATCCGGAAATATAGTTCTGAATTTCTTCGCTGACAGGCTCGTCAAACGAGAAAGACTGACTTCCGCAGGCATCATGCAGATGCAGAACAATCCCGAATGTTTCAGAAAGCTGATTCTTTAAACTAATAATTTCATCAAGATTTAAAATCATAAACAATCACCTTAAAGATTATGATTCAGCGATTCCGGAGCAGATATTCTCAAAGAATCCGGATTCCAGATAAATCAGCACATAGCCGGAAGCTTCACCGTTTCCGGGCATCAGGCAGAGCCGGTTGTTATCATCAAAAGTCAGTTCGGAAGAAGTATCATAATCACCGCCGAATATTAACACATCATCCTGATGATTCCAGGTTTCGACAAGTTCCTGCTGAACGGATACAGGAAGTTCTGCAAAGACTTCCGGATTTTCAAGCTCCAAAGCCATGAAATGAGAAGTTATACTTTCCGGCGCATCTTCCGGAAGGAAAAATTTCTGCATGGAATACAGATGTTTGGTTTCGCTGCCGTTGAACTCGAATGAAAACGGATAGGGCGAATCATAGCCGACAAAGAAGAAATCCGGATGTTCCGAAACAGTCCCCTGATAAAGAGATTCCAGCATTTCCGCATCAGAAATATTGTCATTGCAGAGCATCCATACATGGAGCAGTTTTGTTTCGCCGTGAATGTTCAGTTCTTTTGTGATTTCGCGATAATCATCGAAGATAACAGGCTTATCGGAATCCGGCTGAAACAGATAAAATTTATCATCTGCCGGAATCATCACAAAATCAGAAAAAGCATTCTGATATATCCGCACCGAAAAGCTGTCTGCTTCCCGGACAGTATGCCAGATATTTCCGGTTATCTGCAAATTTCGCCTGGAAAGGGCTTCTTTCGCGTAAATTTGGGTAAAATCGCCGAGCTGTTTAATGCTCTGATGATATCCGTCCTCACCAGCAACGGAATATTCCGCTTGATAGGTCATTTCAGCGAAATCTCCTGCCCGGATATCATATTCTTCCAGAGGCTGTGCCGAATAGATATCCAGCCAGTTGGTATCATGCTGATAGGATAAGTTCAGTAAATATTTGCTGTCGCCTTCGCGCTGAAAGCATAAAACCACATCTGTCCTGATATCTCCGGTAATTTTTGTGGCATAATCGGCAGTACTCAAAGACGGCATACTGCCCGAAACTGCTCTGTAAACCAGAATCGCCAGACAAGCTGTCAGCAGAATCATGCCGATAAAAATAAAAAGCGTTTTCCGCTTGGTTTTCTTCATAGAACCTTCACTCCGTTCAGGAAAATCTTATTAGTTTTATTATAGCAGAGCAGTAAAATCCTGTCAAGAATTTATTTGATTTTTCTTGCTTTTATGCTGTGAGAAGCAGTTGTTTGATGCTTGACTTTTCCTCACGTTTATGCTATGATATAAATACGGTCATGCAAGCGTACATTGACTTTTTAAGACAGGAAGTGGTATGTTGCACCTCCGGAACAGGGTGGATAAAGATAAAGAACCGGTCATGAGTCACAATATGTATACTCATGTGGATTGAAATGAGGATAGAATTTATCAAGAATGAATGAATAAAAAATGTTTTAAAGTTACAATCCGTACGCTTGTGTGAGATGAAATATAAAAGGAGAAACTATACTATGAGAGAACTATCGAAAACTTATGCCCCCGAGGAATTTGAAGACAGAATCTATCAAAACTGGGTAAAAAACGGCTGCTTCCATGCCGAAATCGACAGAGAAAAAAAGCCCTATACGATTGTCATTCCGCCCCCGAATATTACAGGTCAGCTCCATATGGGACACGCCCTTGACGAAACTTTACAGGATATTCTGATTCGCTGGAAAAGAATGTCCGGCTACTGCACGTTATGGCTTCCCGGCACTGACCATGCCGCCATTGCAACCGAAGCGAAAATCGTCGCTGCCATGCGCGAAGAAGGTATTACCAAAGAAGAAATCGGCAGAGAAAAGTTTATGGAACGCGCATGGGCTTGGAAAGAAAAATTCGGCGGACGCATCGTTGAACAACTTAAGAAACTCGGTTCTTCCTGCGACTGGGACAGAGAACGCTTCACAATGGACGAAGGCTGTTCCAGAGCCGTAAAAGAAGTATTTGTCAAGTATTACGAAAAAGGTCTTATCTACAGAGGCGAGAGAATTATCAACTGGTGTCCGAAATGCCTGACTTCTCTGTCTGATGCAGAAGTCAACTACGAAGACCAGGCTGGACATTTCTGGCATTTGAGATATAAATTCAAGGATTCTGATGAATATCTGGAATTAGCTACTACCAGACCGGAAACTCTGCTCGGCGATACGGCTGTCGCAGTCAACCCGAATGATGAAAGATACAAGCACTTAGTCGGCAAAATGCTGATTCTGCCGCTTGTTCACAGAGAAATCCCGGTTATCGCGGATGATTATGTAGAAACAGATTTCGGTACTGGTGTCGTTAAAATCACTCCGGCGCATGACCCGAACGACTTTG
>DGUB01000071.1 GCA_002393815.1 Ruminococcus sp. UBA4321
AGGACTGCGTGAATATCATCATGAATGATTTGATAAAGCTCATGAATCCGAAATATATTGAAGTCTGGGGAAAGTTCCTGCCGCGCGGCGGAATTTCTATCGACCCTTACTGCAATTACGGCAGACCCGGTACAAAATGGGAACAGGCGGCATGGGACAGATTATCCCATCATGACTTATATCCGGAAGCTGTAAATAATCGCTGAAATTTTCTTGACAAATCGTCTAAAATATGATATGATAAATATATTATCAAACAAACAGAAAGAAGTTGTTCTTCATGATAGAACATAAAAAAATCAATCAGCTGGATGATTTTTTCTGTCCGCTGAATCAGCGCAGGGAAAAAGGGGTGTATTTCTACCGAATCAGCGGCTGCAATGCACAAATCCGGAAGTTTATCCGGACATACTATAACGCGGCGCGTCAGAACGGTGTCGTTCTGGAAGGCGGCATTGCCAACCCGACGAATCAGAATCTTGCCTATTATCAGGAACAAATGGGAACAAGCTTTCAGTTAAGCCCCGGCTTTCTGGAAAGCAGCCTCAAAAAATGGCTGCCCCGTATGAATGATACACAGCGTCAGGCAGTTTCTGCGTCAGTATATCATACACTCGATGACCTCCGCAAAGGCGGCAAGCCGGAAAGCGTCCTCAAAAACGTCTATATTAAATTCATGTGCTGGCTGTACTATAAATTTGAAAGAATTGTCAGTCTGCTCGGCAACGATAATCTGCCGAAAATTCTCTATGAAGGCAATATCACCAATCATGAATTGCTATTGATTTCCGTTCTGGCACACGCCGGATGCGATGTGATTCTGCTGGAATATCATGGCGATGCCGATTATCTGAAATATGATGCCGCGTCAAAGTTTTCCGAACTGCTTGCCCTTCCGGATATGAAGCCTTTCCCGGACGGCTATAACCTGAAAACGGTAAGGCAGGAAATTCAGGACGAACTCAACCGGAAACGGCTTTACGGCATACTTCCGGAAACCGAAAACTGTACGAATGCATGGCTGGATTCCGGCGAAAAATTGTTCGAGGATATCCGGACACCTCCGGCACAGAGAGGAAATAATCCCGGATTATTCTATAATTTATTCTGCCGTGTCGTCGGCGTGGAAGAAAAACAGAATTATCCGAATCTGTTATATCAGACCTATACAGAACTGAAAGAATCCGGTCGGAAAACCGTGGCTCTGGATACTGCTCTTCCCGAACCTTCTCCGGCAGAAACCAATTCTGTCATGCGCGGCAATGCCTCGAAAATCGAAAACCTGATTGCTGAATTCCTGCCGAATTTCAGATATCCGGCAAATGTACAGCTGGAACGGCTCATGATAAAAAGCTTTGTCGACCTGATGCTCGAAGAATCCGAACGCGAAGGCATGAACCTGAACAAATTAAGCAGTCAGGCAGTGTATCTTGTCTGCTGGATGCGAAAATATCAGGCGGCTCTGTTCCATAACTGGAACACACCGGAAATCAGCTGTTTTCTGTATCTGGGCGGCTGCCGGAACGAAAAGGAAGCATTGTTTTTCCGGTTTCTGGCACGACTTCCGGTAGATATCCTGATTCTTCTGCCTGACCCTGCAAACCAGAAATGTTTTCTGGAAGATTCGCTTCTGTATACAGTGCATTATGACAATTCTCTGGATATTGCACATTTCCCGACAGATATTTCTGAACTCCGGCTCGGCACGACTGCCTATCACGCTGAACGCGAACTTGATACCATTCTGTATCAGGATTCCGGCATCTACCGGAATCAGCAGTACTCGAAAGCGAATGCCGTCACGCTCCGCACGACGTTTGAAGAAATCGCCCTCTACTGGAAGGAAGAAGTCAGCTTCCGCCCGAATTTCGGCATTGTGCATGATGCCGTCACTGTTCCGGTGATTTTCGCCAAAGTTTCTGGTGTCAAGGACGGCGATATTCAGGAATACTGGAACTGGGCGAAAGTCCTCATGGCGGAAAGCCCGTTTGTCATTCAGCGTGCGCCGTTCCTGATGAATAATATGATGAATCCGTTCCGGAATATCACGACGGAATTCCTCATGAACGGACAGCTGCAGCGCGACAGAATCAAGAATCATCAGAATTATAAATACGGTTTCCTGCGCGGCGAAATGCAGGAACATATGCTCGACAAGCTTCAGCTGCTGCTTGACCAGCGCATTATCAGAGGCACTTACGAAAACAACGGCACAGAATATCTGATTGTTTCCGTTGTGCTGAATCTGGATATTCACCTGATACGCGAAATCCAGAAATTCGATTTCACCAAAAAAAATCCGAAACTGCTGTATATTATCGCAGATGAAAAAATGCTTTCTCTGGAAGATTCTATCTTAATGGCATTCCTGAATCTGGTTGGTTTTGATATTGTCTTTATGGTGCCGACGGGTTATCAGTGTGTTGAGAGATTTTTCCAGAAAAACATGATAGAGGAGCATCAGGTCGGCGGTTATCTCTATGATGTCCGCGTGCCGAATCTCCAGAAATATGCCGGAAAACCGGTCAAATCCAGTCCGTTCAGTAATTTATTTAAAAAAAGGAGATAAATTTTTATGGCTATCAATTTAAACAGCAACACCCCGAATCTTCAGAAAGAATCTGCTCCGGCAGTCACCGTTGCACCTGCTGCAACCGAAGTCACCAGTATCGAACCTGTTCAGCAGTATGACATTGTCGCTGATAAAGAACAGCTCGTCCAGAATATGGATATGCAGAAAATCGACGAACTCACCAGTCAGATTGATATTTCCGATATGGGAACAATCGTTTCATTCGGTTCGGAAGCCGCCGAGGAAATTTCCAAAGCTTCCGATACTGTTCTGAATAACATGAGTCTGACACAGCTCAACGAAACCGGAGAAGTCATGAAAGCTCTGTCCAAAATTATGGACCAGTTCAATATTGACGAACTCAAAGAACCCAAGGGCTTACAGAAATTATTCAACAAGGCGCAGGCACAGCTTGAAAAAATCCTCAAGAAATATAATAATATGGGTACGGAAATCGACAAGATTTATGTACAGCTGCGTCAGTATCAGGAAGAAATCAGAACTTCCAACAAGAAACTGAGTACTATGTTCGATGCCAATGTCAATTTCTATCATGACCTCGAAACCTATATCTATGCTGGTGAACAGGGCTGTAAGGAAATTCAGGCAGCTATCGACCAGACACAGCAGGAAATGGCTTCTACAGGCAATCAGGATTTGCAGTTCCAGCTGACTTCCTATCAGAATGCGCTTTCTCTGCTCGAACAGCGCGTTCAGGACTTGCGTACTGCTGAAATTGTCGCCATGGAATCTATCCCCATGCTGAAAACTATGGAATTTTCCAATTATAATCTTTACAGAAAAATGGAATCGGCGATTATCATCACCCTTCCGGTATTCAAGCAGGCTCTGGCACAGGCAATGCTTCTGAAACGTCAGAAAATTCAGGCGGATGCCATGTCCGAACTCGACAAGCGTACCAATGAAATGCTCATGAAGAATGCACAGAATACCGTTGACCAGGCAAAAGCGACGGCAAGACTGGCTTCCGGTTCTTCCATTCAGATTGAAACCCTCGAAAATGCCTGGAAAACTATCACTTCCGGTATTGCCGAAGTGCAGCAGATTGAAGTCGATGCCCACAAGAAGCGCGAAGAAGACAAAGTCCGCTTACAGGCTATCAAGAACGATT
>DGUB01000089.1 GCA_002393815.1 Ruminococcus sp. UBA4321
TCCGAAGAAATTGTGCCGGGAGTTTTCTGAGAAAGGTGTGATTTGAAATGCTTGAGGTTTTTGAAGAAATTGTTGCCGGAACACACCGGGATGCCGGTTCGGAAGATTATTTCGTGGACGGACTGCTCTACTGCGGAAAATGCCGGACTCCCCGGCAAATCCGGTTCGAGGCGGTCGGAAGAATTCACGAGCCGTATATTCCCTGTCAGTGTGAACTCGAACAGGAACGGAAAATAAAAGAACAGCACAGAAATGTCTGCCGTTTTCCTCTTTTTTCAAAGAATCTTTCACGGCAGACCTGCATCAGATAAATCTGTTTGCGGAAAAGTTTGAAACTCTGACCGAAAACGAACACACGGCTCTGAAACTTCTCGCATCCTGCGGCAGAAAGTTTGACACATTTGAAAAAATTCTGACTGCCGTCTGCGGAGTAAGCCGTATGTTCATCTTCCCGTATGATGAATATGAAGAAGTAGTAGACATGGCTGTCAGCAGAAAACTTCTGCCGGAACTGGAACGCTGTCCTGAAAATCTTTCTTCTGTTCTCAGCACGAATGAAATGGAAAATTTGATAACCCGCATCTGTGCTGAAAGGAATGCTGTCATTTCTTATGGCATCTACTGCGAGCCGGATACCCTGCCGGAATGCCTTCCGGAAGAAGAATATGAAGAAACAGAAAGCTGTGATATGACGATGGGAGGAATGTAATTTGAAGAAAAATATTGACATGGGTGAGGAAAAGCTGTCGGCTCTGGAGATGTATCTCGCCCAGAAAAACACAACGCTCGATGACGAGCTGACGAAGTATGCCGAGCAGCTTTATGCAAAAACTGTTCCGCAGAATGTCCGTGATTATATCGAAATGACCTCGGTAAAACGGACTGTGAAGAAGCCGAAATCTGTGCCGGATAAGGAGTCCGGCACGGGTGTTCCGGGGCAGATTTGACACGGGGGGCAGGTTGTTGCGAGTTAAAGCGGCGGTGCGCCGCAGTCACAGCGGACGGCAAAGCCGACCGCATACGGGCATTATCACGGGATTGTATTCAGGTGCTGTAAATCGGGAATTTTTATTTTCCGGTGCTGTGCAGGAATATGAACCGGAAATTCAGAAAAATATCAGGTGCTGGAGGTTATTTTATGGGTTTTGAGAATAAAATCAGGTTTCAGTTCTGGGTGTATCCGCAGACGATGAAAGATGTGGAACAGCATTTCAGAAGTGACAACTGCAAATCGCAGAGTGAATTTATTGAGAAAGCAATCAAATTCTATGTCGGCTATCTCGATGCGGAACGGCATGTGAATTATCTCTCTCCGATGATTACGGAAACTGTTGCTGCCGCTGTCAAGGGAACAGAACAGCATATCACAAGAATTTTATTCAAAGTCGCTGTCGAACTCGGAAAGCTGTCGCATATGCTTGCGGCAGCGCATGATGTCGATGAGGAAACACTTAGACAACTGCACTCGATGTGTATCAGCGAAGTCAGAAAAATCAACGGCATCATTGACTATGAAGATGCTGTGAAATTTCAGAAGGAGTGATTTCAGTGCCGAAAATTATTGTCACGAGCCGCTATATGAAAAGCGGCTCGAAACAGAAATCAAACTATGTAAAATATATTGCTACCAGAGAAGGAGCAGTCAGTGTGAAATCAAATACTCCCAATGCGCCTGCCACACAAAAACAGCAGACACTGATTGCTTCTCTGATAAAAGAATTCCCGGAAAGCAAAGAATCTTTTGAGTATACAGATTATACAGCCAGCCCGACTCAGCAGAACGCATCGGCACTGATTTCAGAAATTCTGGAACACAATACTGACCAGACAGCCACCAAAGAAAATTATGTCGGCTATCTGGCAAAGCGACCCGGCGCAGTGAAGTTCGGAACACACGGACTGTTCTCACAGGAAAACACTCCGGTGGATTTGAATGCTGTTATGAAAGAAGTCGGAAACCATGCCGGAAACGTCTGGACTCATGTTGTTTCTCTCCGCAGAGATGATGCACAGCGGATGGGGTATGATACTCTGAATGCGTGGAAAGAACTTGTCAAAAGACAGATTCCGAATATCGCAAAGCAGTCGAAGATAGACCTCGCCCATCTGAAATGGTACGCTGCTTTTCATGACAAGGAAACCAATCCGCATGTGCATATTATTGTTTATTCGACTGACCCAAGAGAAGGATTCCTGACAAAACAGGGCATTGAAAAAATCCGGAGCAGCTTTGCAAATGATATTTATGCAGACGAACTTTATCATCTATACGGGCAGCAGACAGATGTCCGTGACAGGATAAAAAGTGAATCCGCTGACCTGATGAAAAAATTATCAGAACAGATTTCAAAGAACCGGAATCCGGATGCAGAACTGCTCCGGCTCATTAGCTTACTATATCAGCAACTGAAGAATACAAAAGGAAAAAAGGTGTACGGCTATCTGAAACGTGACACCAAGAAAACTGTTGACCTGATATTCTCACGGCTCGCACAGGATGAAACTATCCGGCAGATGTACACTCTCTGGTGTGAAATGGAACAGGCAAAGCATGATGTCT
>DGUB01000122.1 GCA_002393815.1 Ruminococcus sp. UBA4321
GGCGACAGCATTTATGACAGCAGGGATATGCTGGTACTGTAATTACTTCGTTAAAATAGATTCGATGTAATCACTTCTACTACCATCCCAAAACCATTTGATGCATTTTCCATCTACGAAAAAATGCTTGCAATTATCATAGCCATATAGTATGTGCGCACATTCAGGACATAGGCTTTTCATTTTTGATTTCAATTTCAGAAAAATGCTGCCACATTCATCACAAATACCAATCGCTTCATTATCCATATAATCACCTCGCTATTTTGACGCAACCGAGAAAGCCCAATATTTTTTTATTACCAGAATTATACCACACGCAGGCGAAAAAAGTCAATCAGCGGCGGGGATTCGCCGAGTGAAAGTAAGCGTCAAGTATTTCGCGACTTGTATTCAATCAGGCTCACCTCGCGGTGAGCCTGATGCTTTACTATGGGACGTTGATTATTTGACGCATACTTTGAGGCTAATGACATTAACCTCGTAAAGGTATGCGATGTCTTTATCGAGTTTCGTTTTAAGTCAGGGACATCGGTTATTATTGGGAAGTGATTAGATATGAGCAATTCCCGCATCAGGTGATGCGGTTTTTTTATAATTTGACTTTTTTCAACTGGTACGATAAAATAAACGGAAACTGGATATATCCAAATCAGAAACTAACTGCTATAATGATAAAAAACACGAAAGTGAGGAAATTATCATGGAAGACAGATATCAATTAAACAAGGAACTGGCACAAATGCTCAAGGGCGGAGTTATTATGGACGTTACAACACCAGAACAGGCTGTCATTGCGCAGGAAGCAGGTGCATGTGCAGTCATGGCACTTGAACGGATACCGGCTGACATCAGAGCCGCTGGCGGAGTATCAAGAATGAGCGATCCTGCTATGATCCGTTCGATTCAGGAAGCTGTTACGATTCCCGTTATGGCAAAATGCCGTATCGGTCACTTTGTGGAAGCGCAGATACTTGAAGCAATAGAGATCGACTATATCGACGAGAGCGAAGTCCTTTCTCCTGCCGACGATGTTTACCACGTTGATAAGCGGCAGTTCAAAGTACCGTTCGTCTGCGGTGCGAGAGATCTCGGAGAAGCTCTGCGCCGTATTGCCGAGGGTGCTTCGATGATACGCACTAAGGGTGAACCGGGCACGGGCGATATCGTGCAGGCCGTCAGACATATGAGAATGATGAATTCGCAGATACGCCACGCAGTATCTCTCAGTGAGGATGAACTGTATGAAGAAGCAAAGAAGCTGCAGGTGCCGTATGATCTGCTGAAACAAGTCCATGACAGCGGCAGGCTTCCCGTTGTTAATTTTGCGGCAGGCGGCGTGGCAACTCCTGCTGATGCAGCCCTTATGATGCAGCTCGGAGCAGAGGGCGTGTTCGTCGGTTCGGGTATATTCAAATCAGGCGATCCCGTAAAACGTGCTTCAGCAATCGTTCAGGCTGTGACCAACTATACAGACGCCAAACTGATAGCAGAGCTTTCATCAGGACTTGGAGAAGCAATGGTCGGCATCAATGAACAGGAAATTGCTCTGCTGATGGCAGAAAGGGGCAGATAATGGTCGGTATTCTGGCTGTACAGGGTGCATTTATCGAACATGCACACTGTCTGGAACAGCTTTCACAGGATTATGTATTATTAAGAAAAAAATCCGATATTCCGCAGAATCTCGAACGTCTGATTCTCCCCGGCGGTGAAAGCACTGTACAGAGAAAACTGCTTCATGAACTGGATTTGTTTTCAGTTCTTAAAAATAAAATTCTCGAAGATATGCCGGTATTCGGTACATGTGCCGGACTGATTCTGCTTGCAGAACAGATTGCGGAAGAATCTACAAACGGTTTTCAGAGCCTTCCTGTTCTTGTCCGCAGGAATGCCTATGGGCGTCAGCTGGGCAGTTTTTCCGAAGAAGGCACAGTCGGAGAATTTTCAGGCTTTCCGATGCGATTCATCCGTGCGCCGTATATTGAAAAAATCCTGCATCCGGATGTGCAGATTCTGAATTTGACAGAGAATCATATCACTGCTGTGAAGTATAAAAATCAGATGGGAACGGCTTTTCATCCGGAATTAACAGACGATTTGCGGATTCATAAATTATTTCTTGCTTTATAGAATATTTACACCGCCGGAATCCCGGCGGTGCTTTTTGCATATTTCTCACAGTTCATAGGGTGTCACCTGATAAACACAGTAATTCAGCCAGTTGGAGAACAGCAGATTGGAATGTGCTTTCCATGTCATCACAGGTGCAAGTTCCGGATTATTTTCCGGAAAATAATTCGCCGGAAGATTCGGATGCAGATTTTTCTTCACATCACGCCAGTATTCGCTTGCGAGTGTTCCGGCTTCATATTCCGGATGCCCGTTGACAAAGACCTGCTTTCCGTCTCTGGATGCAATCAGATAAGCCCCTGCCTGACGGGATTCTGCTAAAATATCAATTCCCTCTGTCAGATAGATATCTTCTGAGCGGATTCCGGTATATCTGGAGTGCGGCGCATAGAATACATCATCAAATCCCCTTGTCAGATTCGCATGCGCCGCTGTCAGATAATGCTGATAAATTCCGGAAAGCTTTTCCGGGAGCGGATATTTCGGAATCTGATAATGATAATATAATCCAGCCTGTGCCGCCCAGCAGAGATATAAAGTCGAGGTCACATGGGATTTGCTCCACTCCATAATCTCAGATAATTCTTTCCAGTAGTCCACCTGTTCATATTCCAGATTTTCAACCGGTGCGCCCGTGATAATCAGTCCGTCGTATCTCTGATTTTTGATTTCGTCAAATGTTCTGTAATATTTTTCAAGATATTCACTTGTAATATTTTTATACTGGTGTGTCACAAGACGCAGAAATATCACTTCTGTCTGCAAAGGCGTGTTTGACAGCAGCCGGAGCAGATGGAGTTCTGTCTGCTGTTTCTGGGGCATGATGTTGACGACTGCAATTTTCAGCTGCCGGATGTCCTGATGCAGAGCCTGCTGTTCAGACATGACAAAGATATTTTCCTGTTCCAGTTTTTCCAGAACGGGCATATTTTCCTGTAAACGAATCGGCATAGAATAACCTTCTTTCTGATTGTAATTTGTTTCTGCATGGCAACAGCTCCCTCAGGCGAGAGAGCTGTACTAATCTTGGAGGTTACAATGGCATAAACAAAAATTCAACATCGTTCTGTTCCACGCATTCGGTCACGACCACGAAGCACAGAACGGAGTCTTTTTAAAATCATTTCATAAACTCCTTTCTATTCTTTGTAAGCCTGTATGCTTTGTATGCATTTATTATACCATGATTTCATATACATGTCAAATTGTTATTTTTAATAACGGATTATCACTTTTTATGATATCTGAATTTTATGAGTTTTCAGTTATTATCTTTCCGGATGTTTCTGCAAGTTTCAGAAGTTCAAGATTTTTCTGGTTCATTGTGCCGAATTCCGTACAGGCACAAATCACACTCCGGCATTTTTCAAGCACAGCAGCAGCTTTCTGAAACTGCATTTCTGAAACAGGCTCAAAAGCTTCCTCTGTAATCACTTCCGATGCAAGTGCCGAAGCAACCGGATATTCGATATCATTTTCATGCAGGATTCCGCAGGCAAACGGAATGCCCTGTCTCTGTAATCTTCGGTAAACAGGAATTCCCGTTCCTCCTCCGCCGATGATGAAAACTTCCGGCTGTCCCTTTACGGATTCCAGTTCCGCTCCTGTGACAGGATGATATGTTCCACAGGAAATCTGATACAATGCTCTGATATAATCATCTTTGAAGATTTCTTCAGGCGTTCCGGTACGGTCGATTTTTCCGTTCCGGATGCACAAAATCCTGTCCGAAACCCGTTCTGCCAGTTCAAGTTCATGCAGGGATACAATCACGCCGATATGCTTTTCTTTTGCCAGTCTGCGAATCAGCATCAGCAATTCGAGTTTATGCTTCATATCCAGAAAAGAGGTTGGTTCATCCAGAACCAGAATTTCCGGTTCCTGACAGACCGCCCTCGCCAGCATGATACGCTGTCTCTGTCCGTCACTGAGTTTTAAAAATGCTCTGTCACGAAGTTCCGTGACATGTGTCATTTCCATAGCTTCTGCGACTTTCTGACGGTCATGCTCCGAGAGAATGCCGAGCCGTCCGGTATACGGATACCTTCCGGAAGAAACGACATCTTCACAGGTCATCAGTTCCGGGTCAATCCGAACTGTCAGCACAACAGACATGATTTTTGCAAGTTCGCGTTCTGAAATATGCGCTTTCTCATGAAGATACACTGTCCCTGCCAGCGGTGCAAGCTGAGCCGAGATAGCCTTCAAAAGTGTTGATTTTCCTGCTCCGTTTGCACCGATAAATGTCACAATTTCACCAGGATTCACAGAAAAATCCAGCCCCTGCACGACGATATGCTTACCATATCCGACAATCAGATTTTCCGTCCGCAATAAGTTATCATTCATATTTTTTCATACTCCTGTGCAGCATCATCCAAATGACAACCGGCGCACCGAATACAGCCGTTACTGTGCTGATGCTCAATTCCGTCGGTGCAAACAGATTCCGAGCAAGCAAATCACATCCCAGACAGAATACCCCTCCGCCGAGAAATGCTGCCGGGATGATGATTATCGGCTTTGCCGTTCCGAACAGTGTTTTCATCAGATGCGGTACAGCCACTCCGACAAATGATACAGGTCCTGCAAATGCCGTCACACAGGCTGACAAAATACTCGACAGCAAGATGACTGTTATCCTGAATTTTTTCAGATTGACTCCCAGATTTTCAGCATAGGCTTCTCCCAGCTGATAGGCATTCAGAGGTTTCGACATCAGAAATGTCAGTATCACACATGTCAGAACAATTGCCGTCATCAGCCGGACATCCTGCCAGTCTGTTCCCGAAAAACTTCCCATTGACCAGTTATGCAGATTTACAATATTCGCATCATCCGCAAAGGCAACAATCAGTTCCGTCACAGCAGAACAGATATAGCCTAACATGACTCCGCTGACAATCAGCAGAGACATGCTTCTGACTTTTCCGGAAATCAGCAGAATCCAGCCCATTGAGAGCATCGCCCCTAAAAAAGAAGCAAGTACCATCATCCATGAACTGACGGAAATGCCAATCTGTAATGCGGTCACCATCACGAGTGCAACTGCCAGTTTCGCACCGGATGAAATTCCCAGTACAAAAGGTCCTGCTATCGGATTTCCAAAAAAACATTGCAGAAGAAATCCCGAAACTGAAAGCGCACCGCCCAGCAGAAAAGCCGCTGAAATCCGGGGCAGACGAATCCTCAGGAGAATGTTCTGTGCTGTTGTATCTGAACTGTTTCCGGTCAGAACTCCGAGCATTTTTGATAACGTCATCTGACTGGAACCTGTCAGAAGATTCAGACAGAAAAATAATAATACACATACTGTCAGAAATAAAAATCCTGCAAGATATCTGGATTTTCGATTGAATTTCATAACACGCCCCCTTATTGCAGTCTGTGCAGAAATGTCAGATTTCCGGCATTATCGTCCGTCAGAATGGCATGTAAATCATAAATCATATCCGCTGCGCCTGTCGTCTGCTGAAACAGGCTCTGTTCCGTACACCAGACATCGCCGTTCTGTACGGCTTTGCAGTCTGAAAGAATGCTGTCTTTTTCGATAAGCTGTTCCATCGTTTCGAGACTGCCTTCAATCGTGCCGTTATAAATCAGAATATCACAGTCTTTGACGGTTTCATAAAAGACTTCCATCTGAATATTCATCGTAGAAAGAGCATTTTCTTCTACATGCAAATCCTCTGCCGTGAAAGCATACCGCCCACCGGCGAGGGCTATCATCTGCGCGACATAATCACCGGGCTTATGAATCGTCACATAACCATTCGGATTGACGCTGAAAAATGCGACTGTTTTCTTATCCTCTTCCAGAATTTCCGATAAAGATAATTTTTCAAAATCCGCTGTTTTTTCAGAAAAGAAAGTTTCTGCCTCCCGTTCTTTTCCGAGCAGAAGTCCGTAAAGCTTTATCCACTCCATGCGCCCCAGCGGATGCGCTTCATAACTGGAACGTTCCACAAGTACCAGAATTCCTAATGCTTCAAGCTGTTCTTTTGTTTCCGGACTGTGATAAATCATCGTAGATTCTATGGCAATCTGACATTGATTTTCAAGAATCAATTCATAATCAGGTGCGCTGTACTTTCCGGCATAGAGCATCTTTCCGGATTGCAGCGCATCTTTTACATGCGGAAGCGACCAGTTCTGTTCGCTTGTGGATGTCAGCAGAATGCTGTCCAGGGAATTGATACCATCAAATAAATCTGCTGCCGAAGATGCCGCAACATAAAAATTTTCTAACGGCTGCTGTAAAATTATCATAGTATCTGAATGTTCCGGAACAGAGATTCCCTCCGGGACAAGCAGATATTCCGCACCATCTGCAATGTTGATTTCTGCACAGCCGTTTTCGAGATAATCCACAGAAAACTGTTCGGCATAGGTCAGGTTCATGCTTCCGGTTTTCGGGGAAGATTCTGCTGATTCCGGCAGTGCCTTTCCGCATCCGCAGAAAAGGCATACGCCGGTCAGGATGAAACATATCAGACGTTTCATGATGCTTTTACAGATTCTGAATCGAAATACAAAGTATATTCGATTTCATAAGGCTGACTCATAGCAGTGGTATCAGCAGAAACAGGCATCGGATAATCAAAGCCAGGCACCGGAATTTCAAAAACAGAATATTCTTCCGTGCTGACAGGTTCAAACTTTTCGCCGTTTACGAGCATGTAATCATATTTGTTACTGCTCCAGATGATTTCCGCAGAGGCACTGCCATCAGATACGGTCAGTTTCGCCGGAGAGGAAACAGAAGCCTTTCCGGAACCGCCTTCGAGTGTGACTTCTATCGTATATTCACCGTCAGCAAGTCCAAGGCTTTCCACAGTTGTGAATCTTGATTCCACAAACGCATCCGCCGGGAGAGAATCCGCACGAATCAGCAGAGTGCGGTCATACCATTTTTCTTTCTTCTTGCTGTATGCTGAACACGGAATTTCGGCATCCAGAGCCTGCACCGGAATCGTAAAGACATGAACGCCGTCTGCATTTTCTTTGTAGGGGATATAATCAGCTTCTTCATGAGAAACGGCTTCTTCTGCCGTGCCGGGATAAAGATACAGATAGCCTGTACCGCTCATGAACATTTCGGCAGTCATTGCACCGTCTTTTACATGCAGAATGCAGTCCGTAATGCTGAACATGGAAGAACTTGATTTCATTTCTACAGGATAATCACCATCCAGAAGCGCATCAGCATAGACAGGAGTCATCCCTTCTTCGAGTACTTCTTCATAAGCAACTGTTTCATCCGCAGAGGCGATTTTCTGTGTTTCTGTTTCGATGGCAGAATCTTCCGGAACAGTTTCCGATTCAACGGCGGAATCCGCCGGAGAAGTCTCCGGCAGATTCCGCTGATTTGCGGATTGTCCGCAGGCAGTAATTCCAAGGCTGATTGTGAATACTGTCAGCCAGATGATTAATTTTCTCATTCGGATGCTTCTCCTGTCAGACTGTCGATTGCTGCCTGTGCATGTTCAACATAAATCTGCTGAACGGCTTCATTTTCGCCCAGACCGCGGAGCAGGCATTCGACCTCATAGCCGGCGGATTCAAAGACAGATTTCCATGAATCTTCTTCATCGCCAGCCATATCATTGTTAGCATGGTCTCCCGCGACTACCATCAGAGGTTCAAGAATAACTCTCTTATAATTTCCCTCCTGAACGGCAGAAAGCACATCTTCCACAGAGGGTTCCGCTTCGACTGTGCCGACAAAATAATTTTCATAGCCGTCAGCAGTCAGTAAATCCTGCATTTTCTGATATACCTGATTAGAATCGGCTTCCGTGCCGTGACCCATAAAGCAGATAGCTGTTTCGCCGTCATCGTATTCGCTTGTCCAGTCTACAATAGCCTGTTCCACACGCTTGAAATCTTCCTCAGAAGTCAGAAGGGGTTCACCGAATGCGACATGCTCGAACGCATCGGCATACTGTGCGACTTCTGCGACAACATCATTATATTCCAGACCGTTCATCAGATGAGTAGGCTGGATAACCAGATTCTTGACACCGTTATCGACAGCACGGTTCAGAGCGGCATCCACATCATCAATCAGAATGCCGTCACGTCTCTGCACATGGTCGATGATGATATTGGCTGTAAATCCTCTGCGGACATCATAATCCGGAAAAGCGTTATCGAGTGCGCCTTCAATCGCGCCGATTGTCAGGCGGCGGCTGTCATTGAAACTCGTTCCGAAGCTGACAACAAGCAGTTCATTTTCGCCGATTCCGTCTTCATTGCGGACTTTATCAAGACTTGCATCACCGGTATTATAATTTTCCTCGTCATCTTCTTCGTCCTGATTTTCTTCTTCGGCGGAAGTTTCTTCGATTGTAGTTTCTTCTGCTGAAGTTTCTTCTTCGGGAGCAGTTGTTTCTGCAGTTGTTTCTTCTGCGGAAGTTT
>DGUB01000023.1 GCA_002393815.1 Ruminococcus sp. UBA4321
TTGACTGGGGCAGAACTTCTCAGGATTATGCGAAATTCCGGGATATTTATCCGGAAATCTTCTATCAGAAAATTCTGGAGAGAAATATCGGCACACCCGGTCAGAAGATTCTGGATTTAGGAACGGGAACAGGGGTTCTTCCGCGGAATATGTACCGTTTCGGCGCGGAATGGACAGGCACTGACGCTTCTGAAAATCAGATTCAGCAGGCAAAATTACTGGCGGAACAGAACGGCATGCACATTCAGTTTCAGGCAGTGTCGGCGGAAGAAATCAGCTTTCCGGAACATAGCTTTGATGCTGTCACGGCATGTCAGTGTTTCTGGTATTTTCAGCCGGAACTCCTGATGCCTGTCCTGAAGAAAATTCTGAAACCAGAGGGCAGACTTCTGATTCTCCAGATGGAATGGCTGCCGTTTGAAGATGAAACCGCCCTTGCAAGTGAAAATCTGGTGCTGAAATACAATCCGGACTGGAGCGGCGCAGGAGAGAAACGGCATCCGGTATATCTGGATGAAAAAGTTCTGGAATCTGCCGAACTTGTCTCTCATGAGGAATTTGCTGTGAATGTTCCGTTCACGCGCGAATCGTGGCATGGCAGAATGAAAGCCTGCCGGGGTGTCGGAGCTTCACTTTCCGGCGAAAAACTCGCCCAGTGGGAACAGGAACACATTGCATTATTAAAGAAAATCACACCCGAAAATTTTGAAATTCTGCATTATATCGCCATGGCAGAACTGAAAATGAAAAAATAATCTGAAAGGATAATTCACTATGAAAGAAGTAATTCTCGTCAAATATGGGGAAATGGCTCTGAAAGGGCAGAATAAATACAGTTTTGAGGATATTTTATTCAAGAATATCAAGTTCCGGCTGAAACCGCTGGGAAATTTCAAGTACAGTTCAGCACAGTCTACAATTTACATTCAAGCCGAAGATGAAACGATTGACCTTGATGAAGTTATCGAACGACTGAAGAAAGTATTCGGCATCGCGGCAATCTGCCGGGCTTGTATCTGTGAAAAAGATTTTGCTGATATTCAGGCGAAAACGCTCGAATATCTGAAAGAAACCCTCGAAGATGCAAAGAGTTTCAAAGTGGAAGCCAAACGCGCCGATAAAAAATTCCCGATGAAATCCCCGGAAATCTGTATGGAACTGGGCGGAGCTATCTGTGAAGCGTTTCCGGAAATCACTGTAGACGTTCACAATCCGGAAGTTACTGTCATTGTGGAAATCCGCGATACAAACGCCTATGTCCACGCCGGAAGAATCAAGGGTGCAGGCGGCTTGCCCGTCGGCAGCAGCGGAAAGGCTCTGTTATTGCTGTCCGGCGGTATCGACAGCCCCGTTGCTGGGTACATGATGGCAAAGCGCGGTGTACATATCTCGGCGATTCATTTTGTCAGTCCGCCTTACACTTCCGAACGCGCACAGCTCAAAGTCGAACAGCTTTGTCAGAAAATGGCGGCTTACTGCGGAGATATTCACTTCTACTGCGTACCGTTCACGAAAATTCAGGAAGAACTCAGAAGACGCTGTCCGGAAGAATATTTTACCATCCTGATGCGCCGTCTGATGATGCTTATCGCGCAGGAAATCGCGAAAAAAGAAGAAGCTTTGGCTTTAATTACCGGTGAAAGCGTCGGACAGGTTGCCAGTCAGACAATGCAGGCGATGGTCTGCACGGATGCCGTTTGCAAATGCCCGGTGTTCCGTCCTCTCATCGGCATGGATAAAACAGAAATCATCGAAATTTCAAGAAAAATTGACACATTCGATATTTCCGTTCAGCCGTATGAAGACTGCTGTACTGTCTTTACACCCCGTCATCCGAAAATCAGACCAAATCTGGAAGCCGTTGAACAGGCACAAGAAAAAGGCGATTTCGGCGATATGATTGCCGAAGCCGTTTCCGGTACGGAAATGAAAGTTTTTAAACATGCCGACGCTTGACATTTCCGGCAGACTGTGCTATACTAAATAAGTAAATACAATAACAGGTGGTGTATGCATGGCAGACGAAGAACAGTTTGATAAATATCACGCGATAAAAAACGCGCTGCATCAGCAGGAAGAACAGCAGAGTCTGCATGATTCTGCCGCGGCTGTACAGAAACAGCCTTCTTCCAAAAAGAAAAAAGGGAAAAAGAAGAAGAAAAGAAAACGCCGGACTCTCGGCCGGCGTATTGCAGGGCTGTTTCCGCAGCAGGGAGACAGTGTGTTTGAGGTCTTCCGGAAAATGACATTTCTCGCTTCTTCTATGGTGTTTATTGTCTGCCTTGCGCTGATTGGCAAATATTTCTGGGAAAATCACCAGAATGCGCTTGTCACGGCAGAAGCCCAGAGAATTCACGATTCTGTCATCGAACCGGAACGGCATCTTCCCAAAGAACCCGGCAGCCCCGAAATCGAAGAGGAAGAACGCTACGAACTTCTTGAAAGTGCGAAAAATCTGCTTGCGGTCAATAAAGATGTCGTCGGTTATCTGAGTATTCCGAATGAACCGAAGATTGCCTATCCGGTTCTGCAAAGAAGAAATGCCGAAGACGGAAATTCTTATTATCTGGATAAGAATATCAATCTGGAATATGCAAAGGCAGGCTCCATTTTCATGGACTACCGTGATTATTTCGATGACATGGTCGAAAATCTCGATGAGAACGGAGAACCTGACGGCACTTATCACAGAACATTCCCCAATTCCCAGAATCTGATTATCTACGGGCATAACATGCATGATTTTTCCATGTTCGGTGCGCTGAAATATTATATCAATACGGAATCTTACTATGAAAAGCATCCGATTATTGAACTGGAATCGAATTATATGAAATACAGATATAAAGTATTCGGCATGATTGTCGTCGATGTCGATGACGAAACGGATACTAGATTCGAGTACTGGAATGTGATTAATTTTGAAAATGAAGAAAAATTTTATGAGTATGTCAACGAAATCAAACGGCGTACCATCCGCACGACTGAGGTCGATGTCACTTACGGAGACCAACTGCTGACGCTGTCCACCTGCAACGGCACGTTCAATAACGGCAGACTTGTCATCTGTGCACGGATGCTCCGCGAAGGAGAAGACCCCACAGAAGGCTGTGTCAGCACGGAAAACCCCAATGTCAAGTGGTCAAGCACCTATTACAAGTGGCACAGGGGGGCATATGACCCTGATGCTGAATTTATCCCCTATGGCTAATCCCCTATGAAAGAAGGAATCCAAAATGAAAAATATCTCCAGAAGAAAGAAAATCATGACAGGTGCATTCTGCACGGCTCTGCTGACAGCTGTTTCCGGAACGGCAGTTCTGCTGAATACTGTCAGTGCTGAAGTGGCTGATGCACCAGCCGAAAAAGTTTCCAGTCAGACTGTCAGTCTTCAGCTGGCAGACGGACCGTTCGGAACGCCCAACGGTGAAAGCGGCATGGCAAAATCCATGCGGCAGTATAACGGCGACTCTGTTGGCTGGATTAGAATCGAAGGCACAAAAGTCGATAATCCGCTTGTCCAGTGCGAAGACAATGATTTTTATCTCAGCATGGGATTCAACCATAAGCCCTACCGTGCCGGAACAGTTTTCATGGATTTCCGGAATCTGTTCGGATTCGGACAGGAAAACTGGTCGGATAATCTGATTCTGTACGGACATAACATGGCAAATAACGAAATGTTCGGCTCTCTGCGCCGCTATCGTCAGGATTTGACGTATTATCAGACGCACCAGTTTATTGACCTGTATTCCAATTTTGAACATGCAACGTATGTTATCTGTGCGCTGCCGATTACCTACGGCGGTGCTGATGCTGACTGGCGTTACTGGGATATGGAAGAATTCAAGAACGAAGAAGAATTCAATACTTACATGAAATATGCAAAAGACCAGAGTGTGACAAAAATTGATGTCGATGTCAAGTACGGCGACAAGCTTCTGACGCTCTCAACCTGCTATTCTGATGCGGACAATTCCAGATTTCTGGTGATTGCAAGAAAACTCCGCGACGGCGAAACAGCCGAAACTTTCGCAAACTCTTAAATTTAAAAGGATGGAACTGCATGTTTTGCAAATGGAAAACTGTGATTTTGTTCCTGTTGTTACTGTGCATCACCGGAAGGCAGCCCCTTCCGGTGATTGCTGAAACAGGGGAAAAATTAAGCTCTGTTGAAGTCGTTCACGGCGAAGAAGAAACAACTGAGGAAAATACAAAGACAAAATCCAAGAAAATTTTGTCGGATTATGATGATTTTTCTCTGATTTCTTACCAGACTGTCAAAAATTCAGAACAGAAAGAAGCTGTCCTCGTTTCCGGGAACAGCAGGGAAGATATTGTCGTCTCCAGTGAGCCGACACCTTCCGCCGTCAATGAAGAGGACGCTCCGCCGGGAAGCTTTGCCTTTACCACTTACGGATGGGGTCACTGTGTCGGATTAAGTCAGAACGGCGCGAATTTCTATGCCATTTACGGCGGCTGGAATTATCAGGATATTTTATTTCATTATTATCCTGGAACAGTGCTGAAAAATACCGGCACTGCCGAAACAGAAATGATTACTGTACAGGGCGTTCCGGGAAACGCTCTCCAGCAGGTTGCCGAAATCGTCAATCTGGAAGTCGGACCTTCTTTTCATACCGAAGCCATCAAAGCACAGGCGGTTGCTGTCTACAGCTATATCAAATATTATCACAACGATGCCCATGACCTGAAAGGCAAGCCGAATCCGCCTCAGAGCCTGATTGATGCCTGTGCTTCTGTACTCGGCGAAGCCCTGTATTATCAGGATGATTTTGCAATGACCATGTTCGGCGCGTCCTGCGGCGACCTTACCGCCGACAGCAATGATATTTTTGAAATGAATCTGCCCTATCTGCGAAGTGTTTCCAGTGACTATGACTCCCAGTATGACCCCCATTACGGTGAAGTGAAATATTTCACTTCCGAAGAAGTCCGGCAGATTATTCAGGATGCCTATCATCTTACCCTTTCCGATAATCCGGAAAACTGGATGCAGCTCATTCAGGGCAACGGCGGCTACGTCCGGGAGGTGAATATCGACAACCAGATGACAGTCCGCGGTGATGCGTTCCGTTATAAATTCGAGCTGAAATCCCCGAAATTCACCTATATTTATGCCGAACCTGAAGAACCCGAAGAAGAACTCGCCGAAGCAGAAGAACTGCTCCCGGAAGAAATTCCGTAAATATGAAATGGAGATACTGTAATGGAGAAAATGAAAATGGAATCCCCGAATCTGACCGAACAAAATATTGAGAAAATCGCCGTTTTGTTTCCAAACTGCATTACCGAAACAGCTGACGATACCGGAAAACTCAAAAAAGCAGTCAATTTTGAAATGCTCCGCGCCATGCTTTCGGAAGAGACGATAAAAGGCGATGAACGCTATGAATTTACATGGGTCGGCAAA
>DGUB01000101.1 GCA_002393815.1 Ruminococcus sp. UBA4321
CTACCATTGAACTACACCCGCGTGCGGTGCGTGTTTTGTCTCTCACAACAATAACTATTATATCACAAAAGAATCGTCTTGTCAAGAGTTTTTTGAAAAATTTTCAAAAAATTTTTTCTGCCAGTCCGCGTATGTCGCCTGAACAGTCAAGAAGGCATTCTTCTGTCATAGAATCTGTCAGAATCAGGCGTTTTTTCATGACTTTGACGGCATCCCGACGGCAGCAGGCACACTGGGAATTTTCATAAATCCAGAGCAGAGCCTCATCCGGAACAGCAGCATTTTTCTCTGCCTGATTCAGAATTTCGATTGTGATACTGTGCCAGCCGAGAAACGTTTCCCTGTCGATAATGACATGATTTAAATTTTCCAATAAAATATTTTTATCTTCCGGCCGATAACAGGAAATTAACGTTTCGAGTGCATCTTCATCATAATGATTTTTCAGAATTTCGAGCGCGGAAAGGCGTTCTGTTCCGGTATCCGGCTGAACAGATTCCGGTTTTTGACGGCGTTTTCCGGGTTTGTATTTCTTTTCCGGAACGCACATCACACGCTGGAAACGGCGGATTTCTTTGGAAGTTCCGGCGGCTTTCCGAATTTGTCTGTAAAGCGTTCTGACCGGATATTTCTCCTTTGTCCAGAACCAGAAACTTTCAAACCGGAAATGCAAATCTTCATCCGGAATATGTTTTTTTCTGAGGAAATAAGCACCAATATCCCGGAATATCTGCAAAGCAGAATCAAAATCGAAATTCTGCATCAGACAGGCGCAGAGCAGTTCAAAATTCTGTAACAGTTCATGTATATACAGGCTGTGACGGCGCGTCATGATAATTTCATACATCTGCTGATATTTGTCTTTCAGAGCTTGTTCCGCTTTTTTATCGTGAGTATCAAAAGCAAACAGTTCCAGCAAATCCAGCAGATGGTGCATCAGATGCCAGTCTGTATTGACTTCCTCAGAGAGAAATTTTTCAATCACCGGATTCATAAATTCATGATAATTATCATACTCCAGAACCAGATTATACATAAACTGACTTCTCGAACCCTCGCACTGCAAATCGAATGCGATATCATGCAGACAGCCGTACAGAATCAGGTCTTTATATTCTTCGTGATGATGCTCCAATAATCGGAAACATCTTCCGTGACCGGCGAGCATAAAATTTTTAAAAATTTCTTTTTCGCTCATGATAACTCCTTTAAAAGAAGTCCCCCGTTTCCGGGGGACTGGATTTTATTCAAATTTCAGCTTGACAGCGTCGTTTTCAGTCGTTACGATGATTTTTTTCAGAATCGTGCCGTTGTCAATCATTTCGGCAGCGATGGCATCTTCCACATGGTCGCGGAGGACACGGCGGATTTCTCTTGCGCCGTAACGCTTGCCGAATGCTTCCGAGCCGATTTTTTCAAGAGCAGACTGTTCATATTCGAGTGTCATGCCCTTTTCGTTGAGCGGTGCTTTCATTTCATCGAGCATGAGTCCGGCAATGGAAGCATAATCCTTTTCTGTCAGCGGTCTGAATACGATAATTTCATCAATACGGCTGATGAATTCCGGACGGAGAAAATCTCTCAGGGCTTTCAGAGCCTTTTCTTTGGAAATGTCTTCCACGGTCTTGTTGAAGCCCACGCCTGTAGATTTGTCGGTAGAGCCGGCATTGGAAGTCATGCAGATGACCGTATGTGCAAAGCTGACTGTTCTGCCCTGTGCGTCTTCAATCTGACCTTCGTCCAGAATCTGCATGAGAATATTCATAACATCCGGGTGAGCCTTTTCGATTTCGTCGAACAGAATCACAGAATAAGGCTTTCTTCTGACTTTTTCGGTAAGCTGACCGGCTTCATCATAGCCGACATAGCCGGGAGGTGAGCCAATCAGACGGGAGACAGCATGTTTTTCCATGAATTCGGTCATATCCAGACGGATAAGCGGGTCTGCCGCGTCGAAAAGTTCAGAAGCAAGGACTTTAACGAGTTCAGTTTTTCCGACACCGGTAGGACCTACAAAGATGAAAGAAGCAGGTCTGATTCTTTCGCTGAACTGGATGCGGCTTCTCTTGATAGCCTTGGCGAGTGCGTCAACAGCTTCATCCTGACCGATAACTTTTGCGCGGAGGCGGTCAGCCAGACCTTTCATGCGAGCCATTTCGGTTTCGGCGATTTTATTCGCCGGAATTCCCGTCCAGAGTTCAATGACGGCAGCGAGGTCAGTTTCTTCGACGAAAATATTCTGTACTTTTTCTTCGAGTTCCTGTTTCTGCATTTCGAGACGGCTGCAGGCGGATTTGGTTTCAGCAATTTTTTCAAAATCCGGATATTCGCTTTCGGAGAGTTCCTCATATTTGAGGCGCATCTCATCAAGCTGAGCCGTCAGTTCGTCCAGTTCTGTGAGTTCTTTTGCCCGAATGCTTCTGTAAGCGCAGCTTTCATCCAGAAGGTCGATAGCCTTATCGGGCAGGAATCTGTTTGTGATATATCTTTCGGAAAGCACAGCGCAGAGTTTCAGCATAGCATCTGAAATCTTGACTCTGTGATATTTTTCATAATATTCCCGGATACCCATGAGAACATCAGCAGTTTCCTCAACAGTGGGTTCTGTGACGGTGACAGGCTGAAAACGGCGTTCCAGTGCGCTGTCTTTTTCGATATACTTCCGATATTCCTTGAACGTTGTCGCACCGATAACCTGAATTTCTCCTCTGGAGAGTGCAGGCTTCAGAATATTTGCCGCGTTCATAGAGCCTTCGGAATCACCTGCACCGACGAGATTATGCACTTCATCGATAAACAGAATCACATTTCCGGCTTTGACGACATCGCCGATTAAGCCCTTGACACGGCTTTCAAACTGTCCGCGGAACTGAGTACCGGCAACGAGGGCGGTTAAATCCAGAAGATAAATCTTCTTATCCAGCAGATGGAACGGGGCTTCCTTAGCGGCGATTCTCTGCGCCAGACCTTCTGCAATGGCAGTTTTGCCGACACCGGGTTCACCAATCAGACAGGGATTATTTTTGGTTCTTCTGGAGAGAATCTGCATGGCACGTGAAATCTCTCTGTCTCTGCCGATAATTCTGTCCAGTTCGTTATTTTCCGCACGTTTGCTGAGATTGGTGCAGTAATTGCTGAGGAATTTATATTCTTTTTCTTTCTCCGGCTTGTTTTTCTTCTGATTTCTTTCGGCTCTGCGTTTTTCGCGGCTTTCGCGGAAATCGCCGTCAGCCGAAGCAGAAGGCTTTCCGGGGGACGGCATACCGGGCATTCCGCCGAACAGATGGCGGAGAAAATTCGGCATTGCGTCAATCGTGCCGCTGACAGGCTCATCATTATGTCCGGCATCTGTGAACTGATTCAGTTCGTCTTCCATGGTATCGGGCATATCGTCCTGCATCATTTCCATCATGCGGTCAGAGAATTCTTCTAAGTCATCCTCATTGATATAATGACTTTTCAGATAATCCGAAACCTGCGGAATATTCAAATCTCTGGCGCATACCAGACAGTAGCCTTCGTTCTTGCTTTCCTCTCCCCGGAGAGCGGAAATAAAGACAACAGCGGGTCTTTTTTTGCACTTGCTGCATAAAACCATATCTTTCTCTTCCTTTCCTGCGTGAAAAAAATATTTTTCGCCTTTTCTATTTAGTATAGCATATATTTTGGAACTTGTCAACTTTTATCTTCTGATAATTTTTTCAGCTGCTGACGCGCTGAATCCTGTCATAGCCGAGCAGATAAAAATACTTGCCGTTTTTGAGTATCTTCTCGTAAGCGTCTTCAATTCCGAGCGAAGACAATTCTGTTCCGGCGAAAGAATAACTCCGGATTTTTCCGGCATCCAGCAGATAAGCCGTACCGTCCTGAATGCTGACGGCTTTACAGATATTATCAAACGTGACGGAAGCCGGAGGGGTATTCTCATCCGCGAACAGCATCAAGACGGACTGTCTGCGTTCTTCGTTCTTGAGCAGAACTGCGCCGTGTTCTTCTGAAAAATCATAATCCAGCAAAATGCCGTTATACTCATAAGTATTGACAAGCGCACCGGTATTATTATAATATGCGGCCTGGGTATCACCAATGACAAAAACGCCGCCGTTTTTCATGGCATAGATATGCATACAGAGCGTCGGCAGGGGGTCTGTGACCCACTGTACATCGCTGTCATCGAAACGGACAGACTGTATGACTGTGACAAGTTCGCCTTTTTCCGCGCCGATGGTGGAAAACAGGCAGCCGTTGTCTGTCAGGCTGACATCTGTCAGCCGTTCGACGCAGTCACGATGATAGACGGATTTTCCGCCTGCATCGAATACACTCAGGTGACAGGCGAATGTTTCTGATTCGGTCACAACTGCCACATAGCCGTTATCACTCAGCACAGCGAACAGAATCGGCTGTTCGGTTGTATTTTCATAGAGCATTTTCTTCTGGCTGTCCACCCGGAAATGTGTGCCGCCGAAAGAATAAACCAAAGCTTTATTTTGATTTGTCCGCATAATGGCATTGCTGTAGGCGTGCTGCCGGCTGTCGAGCAGTTTGCCGTCCATATCATAAATATATAAATATTTATCGCATAATACAAACAGATTATGATTTATCAGTTCGGCATAATACTCCACACCGCCGGAAACAGTCAGCAGAAATTCGCCGTCTGTTTCCGCGTTCAGATTGGAATACTGATTGCCGATTTTCTCCAGACCGGAAAAAATCCTGTCTCTTCTGGAATAAATGCCGAATGCCATCAGAATGGCAGCAATCACGACAAGACCGCCGATGAGCTGTTTCCGCCGTTTCCGCCGCAGACGTGCCTGAAGCACATCATCAAAATTCGCCATAGTACAGTCCCCTTCCCTGAAACTTTCAAATTTTAATAAAATACCTGATTCAGATACAGACCGCAGGCAGGGGCAGTGCGTCCGGCGCGTCTGCGGTTTCCGGCAAGCAGGATTTCGTCCAGTTCCGAAACGGAGATTCTGCCTTCATTGACATCCAGCAGCGTGCCGACCATAATTCTGACCATGTTATACAGGAAGCCGTCGCCGCGGACATAACATCTGATTTTATCGCCTTCGGTTTCTAGAGAAAAGCTGTGTACTGTTCTTACGGTATTGATAGTTTCGGCACAGCCGGACGCACAGAAGGATTTGAAATCCTTTGTGCCGACAAAATGCTGCGCGGCTTCCTGCACCAGTTCCAGATGAAACGGACGGCGGTAATGACAGGCTAAATCGATAGTAAACGGGTCTTTGCTTTCACTGTTATGAATCAGATACAGGTATTCTTTTCCCCGGCAGCTGAACCGGGCATGAAAGTCCGGGTCAGCGTCTTCACATGACAGAATGGAAATATCTTTCGGGAGTTCGCCGTTGACACCGCGGACAAAGCCTTTATTGGCAATCCGGCTGTGCGTTTTGACCGAAAAGCAGAACTGCTTTGCATGAACGCCGGCATCTGTCCGGGAACAGCCGTGAATAGTCACAGGTTCGTTCAGAACTTTGGAGACACATTTTTCCACAACTTCTTGTACTGTGATTCCGTTATTCTGAATCTGAAATCCGTGATAAGCTGTTCCGCGGTAAGCCATCATGATTTTTAAATTTCTGAAATTCTGTTCATTCATGGGATTCATCATCTTTCTGTGTGATATGATTTTTATCGAAATACGCATCGATGAAATCCAAAATTTCCTGGTCTTTCTGTTTGATTCTTTCGCTTTCGGTCACGGGAGTTTCTTCCGGCTGCGGAAGCGGCTCTATTTCAGTAAATTCTGTATTCTGCGTTTCTTCGGAAAGTTCAGCGGTTTCCGGTTCGGATTCGGGAATTTCCATTTCCGTTTCTGTTTCTGCTTCCGGTGCGGAAGTTTCCGGTTCTTGCGGTTCTTCAATTTCTTCCTGACGTGGGTTCTTTCTCTCAAGCAGATACAGCACAACCAGAACCGCCACGCTCATGATGCTGACCATCAGCCCCGGAACAAAGCCTTTCGGACTGTAAGTCAGCGTGATTTCATGAGTGCCGGAAGTCAGCTTCACGCCGGACATGGCTCCGAACATGGTCAGGAGTTCGGCTGGCTGACCGTCTACTTTTACGCTCCAGCCGTCTTCATACGGAACGGAAAGATATAATACGCCGTCTTTCTGGGCATTGACCGTGCCGGAAACTCTGGTATCTTTGAACGAAGTCAGTGTCAGTCCGCCGTTCTGAATGGCTTCATAGCCTTTTTTCAGAACATCTTCATTCATCTGATAGAAATAAATATTCACATCG
>DGUB01000011.1 GCA_002393815.1 Ruminococcus sp. UBA4321
AGCATGATATTTTCAGCCTGATTCAAAATCATAAAATCAGTCCTTTCTGCAATCTTGATTTTCCCATTCTATCACGTTCCGGACGTTGTTCCCATGGCGGGGAAAATGACATAAAGTGTATGTTCTTCCGGCGTTTCAAGTGCGTCATATTCTGCCTGTGTCAGGATTTCTATATGACGCGCAGTATTGCTCCGGACATAGTCCGGCTGGACATTGCCGAGACTGATATTGAACCGCATATCATCGCTGTCAATTCCAAACGGCATAAATCATTCCCCCTTCGGTGCAGGCAGAATATGCAAAGTGCCTGACAGCTTCCGGTAGCTGAGTCCGTTTGCACCAATAAAACGAAAATGCATATGGAACAAGCCTTTCAGATTTTCGATGTCTTCACTGTTCAGAATCACTGCGAAGCCGTCATCTGTGGCAGTGCATTCTTTTGTGAAAACGGCTTTCTCCGGTTCGTCCCATGCCGCTATGATGCACTGCATTCTGCAATCGGTGAGTTCGTCGGCTTCCGCGCTGATGATGAAAGAAGGCAGGGTATCACCCTGAAGGCATTCCATATCCGGAATTTTATCATAAAATTTTATCATGGGTTCACCTCTTAACTGAATACTTCGTCCCAGAGCGTCTGAATATTATTCTGCATTGCTGTGATTGTGTCGCCGACATTGTAATATGTGCCGTCACCTTTTGCACAGTAAAGATTTTCGCTTTTGACCTGATTCCAGCCCGTAATTTTACCGGTACAATAAATGTCACCGGAACTTGTGATGTCCCCGGATGCCTGAATATCTCCATTTGCCTGAATGTCTCCGGAACTTGCGATATCCCCGCAGTTCACTGCTCCGTTTTCAGAATTCAGGGTAAACGTATTTACACCGTTTTTCTGTCCCCAGATACCGCCGTGCTGTACTCTGACGGAAGTTTCAAAATCAGTAAAATGCACGCCGAGCGGTGTGAATTCTGCTTTCCGGCTGTTTCCTTCGTAGGTGCAGTTGAGTATAATTGCGTCATAATTTTCATTATTCGTGGAAATATTGATTTTTCCGCCGGTTATCTGAATTGCCGAAGCTGTGACCTCTCCTGTGGAAGTCACCCGGAACGTGCCGTTTCCGTTATTGAATTCGATTCCGGTAATGATGCCGGAAGTAATTCTGTCCGCGATGATGCCGCCGTCTCTGGTCATGCCGACGAAGTAGCCTTCATTGTACCCCTGATTGCTGTAGGCGAATCCGGACGAATTCCATCTCCAGACTTTTGTTGCTGTGGCTTTGTCCGGTGTGTCCATAATCAGAAGTTCGCCGTTTTCGTTGTCAATGAAGATATAGCCTTTTGTGGCAGTGTTCAGGAGTGCGGTCGTATTGTCACGAGCCTGCTGGAGAATTTCAGATTTTTGTTTCGGAATCGCATATTCCACATATTTTCTTGTCTGTGCGGCAATATCTGTGATTTTTTCTGCTTTATCCCCGATTTCGATAACAGGCTGATACGGCTTGAAAATATCGACTGTAATTTTAATCACTTTTAGATACTCATCCAGATTCAGCAGAGAATTCACAAATCTGTAAGTGTTTCCGGCTTGGAAATCATCCGCGTCTTTTCCGATTGCCGATAAGTCCAGAACGGTGGCTTTATAGGATTTTTTTGTCTGACTGCACTGCTGAAGATATTCCTGTCCTCTGGTCAGAAGATTATCCGGACGTGTCACATCGTCCCAGACATAAGAACCGCATTTGATGCCGTACTGCTGAATAGCATCTGCATCGTCGAGATACGGACAGCCGTGATTCACACTGGAAATTGTCAGGCGTTCGGCAGTTTCGTCATTCACCTGACAGCCTAACGGGTACAGTCTTGTAATCAGAGATTTCATATCCGTACCAGAGGACAGGCTTTTCATGTTTCTGGCGAGTTCGATTCTGGTTTCGCAGATTCTGCCGTAATCTTCTTCCGGATAATAATCAAGCACAAGCTGATTCTGTTCATTTCTTCTGACGCGCATCACGCCGCCGAGCCGGGAAATCAGATTTTCCCGGATTTCGTCCATCGTGGAACGCTGTGCAGTCGTTTTCGAGTTCGTCCCGTAAACTTCACACGCACCCATCAGAATGCACCGCTCCGGACTGTAATCCTGCATCACGCTGTTGTGATAATCCAGCAGAGCCGTCAGGAATGCCCGGACTTCGGTATTCTCATAATGATGATACAACTGTACAGTATCGCACAGACAGCCGAGCATTCCTTCACAGCGGAGTTTCTTTGAAATCACACCGCTTTCGTTCATGCCGCTGTCCGAAATTTGCAAAACACGCCCCTCGAATCTGACTTCTTCGGTATGCGTATTGATGATTCTGACAAGCGTTGTCAGTTCATGCAGTTTTTCATAAGCCGGATTCTGTGAATTTACTGTGATATCCGCAGTCGGAACTGCCTGCAAATCATCCTCGAATTTGCAGGCGGTGACTTTCCGCAGGCTGTCCGGGTTCAGGTCGTGAAGCAGTTCTTTCTGACCGCTGTTTTCGATTTCAATCACATACATCAGAGAATCTCCTCTTTCAGACCGAGTTTGAAATTCAGGAATTTCGTCCAGCCTTCCGGCGAATTTTCATAGTTTCCTGCACCGGTCTCGGCGGCGAACTGCTGCACTAGTGCGGCATCTGCCGCTGTGATTGTGCCGTCCATATCGGCATCGGCAAGATATTCCTGTTCTTCAGTCAGACCGGACGGTTCTCCTGCGCCGATATGCGCCGCGGCTGACAGTATCAGGGAAACATCTCCGGCATCTACAGAGCCGTCCTGCTCCAAATCCGGGAATCTGGTCTGCTCTGCGGTGTAAGCCGTTCCGCTGTCAGGAATCCGGAATGGATAAGCCTTGAAAGTCGCGGTCAGAATACAGATATTCCCGATAAATTCCGGCGTACTGATTTCAGTGCATTTCGCAAGAAAATGATATTCCGGGTCGCTGTCGTCTTTCAGAACGATTTTTTCTGACGGTTCATAGAGCCAGTTCATAAAAGCTGAGGCTTTCCGTTCGATATTCCGCGCACCGTTTGCCAGTATGCTGAACTTGTATTTCAGAATTCTGTCCTGATAGGTCTGCTTCCCGTTCAGAACCGAAAAATCATAGGTCACATTGCTGTACGGAACGGATTCTTCGGCAAGCTTCTTTTCCGGAAGCGGCTTTTCAGATTCTGAAATCACCGCCCGGAAGGCATACCATGAATGTTTCCCGTTAAAAAATATTCCTCTCATTATCCGTATCTCCTTTTGTCGTCGCTGCTGATATTGGCTAATTCTTCATTAATTTTTGGTGCTAAAATGCCGACTGTTTCGCCGGAATCCAGAACCACTTCTTTCGGGATTGCTTTCAGCAGAGCCGGGAAGAAGGCATTCAGCAGAATCAGTATGCTGTCGAATTTGTCAGCAAGTGCCTGATTTTCTTCCTGCACTGCCGTCCGGACATAGGTCAGGAGCGTATCAACAACAGACTATTTGCTTGGCAGGGAACCGGCAGAGCCTGAGCCGAACCCGTTTGCAGACTTAGGTTTTGACAAGGCGAGCGAACAGGAAATGCTTGCACAGTATATGAGTTTTCCGCCGGAAATGAGAGCCATTCTGATGGACGCTCTCGTTCAGCTTGCAAGCGTTGTCAAGCCGAATGAACCGGAAATAATCCGCCAAAGTACTATGGTTGACTGCGGTACTATCGAAGAAGAATTCGAACGCCGTGCCAGATAAAAAGATACAGCATAAGAATCTATCGGCACAAGTAAACAAAAATTCCGTCCGGTACACATGCCGGACGGAGTTCATCAAAGGAGGTTTTTAATTATGAAAAAAGCAGTATTCTACGGTCGATACAGCTCCGTGAATCAGACTGAGCAGAGCATTGAAGGACAGCTTCATGTCTGCGAAAAGTATGCCGAGC
>DGUB01000064.1 GCA_002393815.1 Ruminococcus sp. UBA4321
AGTACTGTGTACAAGCTTCTGTTGTAATTGTGAAGCCCTGGGGAACTCTGTCCTTGCCGAAGATGGATGTCATTTCAGCGAGGTTTGCGCCCTTGCCGCCGAGGAGTTCGCGCATATTAGCGTTGCCCTCAGTGAACTGATAAACATATTTCTTGCTCATTGGTTTGTACCTCCAAGATTAGATATTACCCATAGGGGGAAGAACCCCTGCCGGGTTTACTTTTTTATTATAACATATTCCGGAAAAAAAATCCATCTTTTTTTGGTAGAATTTTTTAGTGAATTTTAGAGCATTCTGCACAAAGATTATGAATAAATTAAAAACTTTTCCGGAAATGGAAGAAAGTTTTCCGGTTTTCCGGATTCTGAAAGCGAAAAGATGGAAAAAATATTTCTCTTTTTTTGAAAAAATTTCTTGACAAGTAGTATCTGACTCTTTATAATTAAGAATAGATATCATTATCAAATATCAACAAAGGAGATTTCTATGAAAAAATTACTGACAAAAGCGGCGGCTTTCCTGACAGCATGTGTGTTCTGTCTGCTGATGCCGCTCACCGCCCATGCGGACGGCGTTTCAAAAATGAAGTCGCTCATCAACAACTACAGCCGGGGATGCGCGGTCGTGGTTTACAGTCTGGAAGACGGCGAATTATATTCCTATCATAAAACCACGTCTTTTTTCGGGGCGAGCCTGATTAAACTCCCCTATGCGTATTTTGCATGTACCCAGATTGATGCCGGCGTGCATTCTCTGGATGATACCATGACTTATACTTCCTCATGGTATCACGGCGGCTCCGGCATCATCCGGAAAGGCAGCTACGGAAAGAAATATACTGTCCGTCAGCTTCTGGATTATGCGATGAGATATTCCGATAATGTCGCCTATGATATGCTTGTTTATTTGTTCGGCACATCCGGATTCAACAGCCTGATGCAGGAATGGGGCTATTCCGTCAAACTCGGAACGCCCTCCCCCAGATGGCCGAACCTGACCGCCGATTTCATGCGTACTTCCATGCAGAAAATGTACGAACGCCGCAACGACGGCGAAGCATGGCAGACGACATGGACAGGACTGTGCAAATCTACTGCAACTTATGTGCGCGGCGCACTCCCCGGCACCACTGCCGTCAAATACGGCAATGTCTCCTATGTATGGCATGAAACCTGCTTTGTAGACGGCGATTATCCTTATGTCCTCGTCATCATGACAAGTATCTCCGGCAGCCCGAATACTACCTTCATCAAGAACACCGCCAAAGCCGCCGGACAAATCGTGGAAGACTACCGGAATCAAAAAGCCGCTTCTCAGCCCGAACCTACCGAACCGCCTACAGAAGCCGAAACCATTCCCCCGGAAACTGCTCCCCCTCTTACCGAAACAGAACCCACCGAAGAAACCCTTCCTCCGGAAACTGCTCCGCCCTTTACAGAAGCAGAACCCACGGAAGAAACCCTTCCCCCGGAAACTGCTCCTCCTCTTACAGAAACAGAACCCAATGAAACCGATGCCCTCCCCACCGAAACCGAACCCGCCGAAACCGAACCCATCGAAGAAGAAACCCTTCCGCCGAAAGGCGATATCAATTCCGATACAGATATCAATGCGATGGATGCAGAAGCCATTCTGCTGGAAGCCGCTTCTGTCAATGCCGGAATTGAAAGCACTCTGAACGAAGAACAGAGAAATCATGCGGATTTGGACGGCGATTCCAAGATTACTGCCAATGATGCCGCTCTGGTTCTGCAATATGCCGCCTGCCGGGGAACAGGACTTGCCACAAATATCCGGCAGTTTCTGGCTATGGTCGGAATTTTAATATGATTTTTGAATAATCTGTGAATTTTTCGTGAATTCTATTGATTTTTTCTGAAAATATGTTATACTAAAATTAGCACTCAAAGAAAGAGAGTGCTAATTTTAATTTCAAAAAATAATAAGAAAGAAGATGTGCTTCATGGAAACAAAAGCTTTTCAGGCAGAATCCAAAAAACTGCTTGATATGATGATTCATTCTATTTATACACATAAGGAAATTTTCCTTCGTGAATTAATTTCCAATGCCAGCGACGCGATTGATAAACTCTATTTCCGTTCGCTGACAGATGATTCCGTCGGTCTGAACAAGGAAGATTTCTTTATCCGGTTAGACCTCAACAAAACCCAAAGAACCATTACCATTACCGATAATGGCATCGGCATGACCGGAGAGGAACTGGAAAAGAATCTCGGTACGATTGCAAACAGCGGTTCTCTCCAGTTCAAGACGGATAACAAGCTCGGCGATGACCAGCAGATTATCGGACAGTTCGGTGTCGGATTTTATTCGGCATTCATGGTAGCAAAGAGAGTATCTGTCTTTTCGAGAGCGTTCGGCACGGAGCAGGCGCATGTATGGCAGTCCGAAGGCGTGGACGGCTATACGATTCAGGAAACCGGAGATTTCAGTGACCTGACAAAATACGGCACTAAGATTGTTCTGGAACTCATGGACGATGCCGACGAAGAAAATTATTCTGAATTCTTAGAAGATTACAGAATTCAGTATCTTGTTAAGAAATACTCTGATTATGTGCGTTTCCCGATTCAGATGGAAGTTTCTCACAGAAAGCTGAAAGAAGGCTCTACAGATGAGTATGATTTGGAAGTCACACTCGAAACGCTCAACAGTCAGGTGCCGTTATGGAGAAAGAACCAGAATGAACTGACAGATGATGATTATAACAACTTCTATCAGGAAAAATTCAATGACTACATGCCGCCGATGTCTCACAAGCATGTACACAATGAAGGCACAATCAGCTATGATGCACTGCTGTATATTCCGTCGAAAGCACCGTTTAACTACTATACGCGCGAATATGAAAAAGGCTTGCAGTTATATACCAACGGTGTGCTGATTATGGAAAAGTGTGCAGACCTGCTTCCGGATTATTACAGCTTTGTGAAGGGTCTTGTCGATTCCGAAGACTTATCCCTGAACATTTCGCGTGAAATGCTCCAGCATGACC
>DGUB01000003.1 GCA_002393815.1 Ruminococcus sp. UBA4321
ATAACCAGTTAAGAGGTCGTTCCGGTCGTCAGGGTGACCCCGGTGAAAGCCGTTTCTTCCTGTCCGTCGAAGACGACCTGATGAGAATCTTCGCAGGCGACAGAATGGAAGCCGTCATGAAGTCCCTCAACGTCGAGGAAACACAGCCTATCGAAAGCAAATTCCTGACGAAAATCATCGCTTCTTCTCAGAAGAAAGTCGAAGGCAGAAACTTCAGCATCCGTAAGAATACCCTGAACTATGATGACGTTATGAACGCTCAGCGTGAAATCATCTACAAACAGCGTTTCCAGGTACTCAACGGCGAAGATTTGCACGAATCCATTCTCAGTATGATGGAAGAACTTGTCAAGACAATCACAAATCAGTATCTCGCCGAAGAAGAAGTGCAGGATAACTGGAATCTTATCGGTCTGAAAGATTACTTCTACGGCTGGCTTCTGGAAGACGGCGAACTGGTATTCTCCGAAGAAGAACTTCCGAAACAGACCAAAACCGGCATTACAGATTTCTTAATCAACAAGATGAAAACCAAGTATGCCGAAAAAGAACAGAATTACGGCGAAAAAATCATCCGCGAACTGGAACGTGTTGTTATGCTCCGTGTTGTCGATAACAAGTGGATGGCGCATATCGACGATATGCAGGAACTCAAGCGCGGTATCAGCCTGAGAAGCTATGGTCAGAAAAACCCCGTTGTCGAATATCGTTATGAAGGTTTTGAAATGTTCGACGCTATGGTTGACAGCATCCGTGAAGAAACCGTCCGTATGCTCCTGACTATCCAGATTCAGCAGCAGGCACCGCCTCCGCGTCAGCAGGTGCTGAAACCCTATGCACCGAACGCCGGAAGCCCCGAAGCTAAAAATAATCAGTAATCTAAAACACAGCCCTCTCCTGTCCGGGGAGGGCTGATTCTGCACGAAAGAAGGTGTTTTCTCTGGAATATCTCAACTTTGCTGAATTTTACGATACCCTCACACAGAATGTCGAATATCCGAAACGTGCCGCAAAAATTGATTTTCTGATTCAGAAATATCTGCGTACTGATACCGAAGGCAGACTGCTCCTTGACTTAGCCTGCGGAAGCGGCTCACTCAGCGAAGAACTCGCAAAATTGAACTATGATGTCATTGGTGTGGATAATTCTCCGGCAATGCTGAATCAGGCAATGCTGAAAAAATTAAAGAGCAGTCTGCCGATTCAGTATCTCTGTCAGGATATGAAAGAACTGGATATGTTCGGAACGATTGATATCACGGTCTGTATGCTCGACAGTCTGAATCACCTGCAAAATGCTGACGAAATTTTACAGGTTTTCCAGAAAGTCTCCCTGTTCGCACAGCCCGGCGGACTGTTTATCTTCGATATGAATACGCTCTACAAACATCACGAAATCCTGAAAGACAAGATTTTTCTCTACGATACGGAACAAGTATTCTGTACATGGGAAAACCGTCTGAAAGGCGATACGGTCGAAATGCAGCTGACTTTCTTCGCCTGTGATGAAGAATCCGGAGGCTATTACCGTTCTGATGAATTTATTACAGAAACTGCCTATCCGGTTTCTGTCATTGAAAATTTACTGAAAGAATCCGGTCTGGAACTCTTAGCTGAATTCGATGCGGATAAAAATCTGGATACGCCGGAACAGTTCTCCCCTGTTTCCGAAACCACCGAAAGAATTTTATTCATTGCACAAAAGCCATTATCCTGAAAGAAGGTATTTTTTATTATGAGTATCATCAAAAGAGCCATTTCCGCGGACGGCAGTGTGATTGCTTCTGCCATTGATGCCACGGATATAGCAAACCAGATTGAAACATTTCATCAGCCCTCGGCGGTTGTGACTGCCGCGCTCGGACGGCTTGCCATTGCCGCTTCCCTGATGGGCTATGACCAGAAAAATGAAGATGATAAAATTACTCTGCGAATCGACGGCGATGGTCAAATCGGCAGTATGATTGCCGTTGCTGACAGTCACGGAAATGTCAAGTGCTGTGCGGATAATTATATCGTTGAAATTCCGCTCAACAGCAAAGGAAAACTCGATGTCGGCGGTGCAGTCGGAAATGGTACGCTCTCCGTTATCAAGGATATGGGGCTGAAAGAACCCTATGTCGGTACGATTCCGCTTGTTTCCGGTGAAATCGCCGAAGATATCGCCAGTTATTACGCGACAAGCGAACAGATTCCGACTGTTCTGAGCCTTGGTGTTCTGGTTGCTCCGGATTTGCGCGTGAAACATGCCGGCGGCTTTCTGATTCAGCTCCTGCCGTTCGCGGATGAAGCCTGTATTCCCGTACTGGAAAAAAATATCGCCGCCATGCCGAACGTCACCAAAATGCTCGAAGACGGCATGACAGCAGAAGAAATTGTTTTAAAATGTCTCGAAGGACTCGAACCGAATCTTCTCGATGAAGCCGAAGCTAACTATTTATGCGACTGCTCCAGAGAAAGAACCGCGAAAGTCTTAATCAGCATCGGCAAAGACGAATTGCAGAAACTCGCAGAGACACAGGAAAATATTGAAGTCTGCTGTCATTTCTGCAACAGGAAATATACTTTCACCCCCGACGAAATCATGAGCCTGATTCAGAAATAACATCAAAAACCCGGCATTTCAGAATGCCGGGCTTGTTTTTCGGAATCAGTTTGCTACATAGTTGACAGCTGAACTCATGAAATCACTGCCACCACGGGTATTGACAATCGTCATAGCCGATTTGTCATACTGAATATCCAGTGTAAAACCGCAGAAACCGGGGTTATGGGACAAATCAATTGCTACTTTGACGGTATCGCCCGGCTTTGCCGAAACGCTTCTGACTTTCAGGGTAAAGTCATCATCAGGGTCAGCCTGCGGCTGAATTTCGGTATTGACTGCCACTTCACCATTGATGATGTCCGGTGTCCATGCCACCAAATCCCAGCTTGCAATATCGGTTTCAGCGATAGTTACCGGATAGCTTCCGTCCGGAATGTTTTCATTGACCTTGAATTCGACAATCAGGAATTCCCCTTCAAAGAAGAAGTCGCTTTCCTGAGACATATCCAGCCAGTAAGCCTTGCAGAGGTCGTAAGAAGGCGTATAATTGGAAGCAGCGGCTTCTGTCGGCTTGAGTGTCGCCGGCTGTTCGGCAGGTTCTGTGGAAACAACGGTTTCGGTCACTTCTACCGCTTCGGTCTGGGGCTGACCGGCAGCATCCGTAGCCGCCTGACCGCCGGCTTCTGTAACAGGAACATATTCTGTGACTTTTACGACTTCGGTCTGTTCCTGACCTTTGGCATCGGTAGCGGTCTGACCGTCAGCTTCGGTGACTTTTACGATTTCTGTCACGGGAACAGCAAAAACAGAAGTTTCTGCCGGAGTATTTGCATCTTCTCCGGAAGCGGCACTTTCTGCGGCGGAAGAAGCATCTGTATTTTCGTTTGCTTCGCCGCCTTCGGTCACGTCTACACCTGCGCCGTTTTCATGCTCGAATGTCAGCGGCACTTTGGTCTGGTCGAGAGAAATCGTTTCTCTGGGTTCTTCTGCTTCGGAGCTTCCGTTTTCCTTGTTACATCCGAACGCTGTCACCGCCAGAGAAGCAATCAGGCAGACTGTCAGGATTTTTCTAAAATGATTTTTCATATTTCTAATACCTTCCTTTCAAAAACGCATCTTTCAGCTTATTTTATTATACACTTTTTTGATAAAGTTGTCAAGGGCTTTTGTTTACCAGAAAATGAAAATCCATTGACAGATTGGAAATTTTTTCCCCTGACATATTGCAAATCGGTACAGAATATGCTATAATAAATATTCAGGAGGTGTTTTATTTTTATGATTACAATCAAAACTTACAGAGGACATATCCGCAACTGGGAAGCACTCGGCAAAGAACTGAATCTGAATGTTTCCGCTATGACCAGAGAGGAACGCGAACAGGCAATTATCATCAAAGCCTATGAAACATGGGGAAAACAGCTTGCTGACCATTTTTACGGCATGTTTGCCTTTGCCTTATGGGATGATGAGGCACAGGAACTGTTCTGTCTGCGCGACCAGTTCGGCACAAAGCCTTTCTATTACTATCTGACTGCCGATAATCAGCTGTTATACGGCACTTTTATCCGCGATATCATCAGTCAGGAAGGGTTTGTCAAAGAACTGAATCAGGATATGCTCCAGATTTACATGACGCTGACTTATGTCGCCGGAGAAGATACGTTCTTCAAGGGCGTAAAGAAATTAATGCCCGGTCATTATCTGGTATTCAAGAACGGCAAGGCTGAAATCACCCGTTACTGGAAGCCGGAATTCCATCCGGACAACAGCAAGACCCTCGATGCATGGGCAGATGAAATTCACGAAACAGTTCAGCAGATGTTCCGCGAAATCAAGACCGATGACGAAACAGCAGAATCTTTCCTGTCGGGCGGTGTGGATTCTTCCTATGTGCTTGCCATGTCCGACGCGAAAAGAGCGGATTCCTGCGGCTATGATGAAGAACGTTTCGACGAATCCAGAATTGCTGCCAAAACTGCCGAACTCCTCGGCGTGGAACATTCCGTTGCCAAAATCAAACCGGAACAGTTCTTTGACATTGTTCCCTATGTCATGTACAATATGGAACAGCCTCTCGGTGACGCTTCCGCGATTGTCTTCACACTCGGCTGCAATGCCACGGCACAGCATACCAAACTCTGCTATTCCGGAGAGGGTGCGGACGAATTCTTCGGCGGCTATAACATGTACCGCAATGCTGAACGCTACGGCGATAACCTGAAAACCTTCTATGTCGGCAATACCAATATCATGAAAGAAGACGACAAGAAGAAAATTCTCAAGTCCTACAATCCGGAGATTCTTCCCATCAATCTGGTAAAATATATCTACGATGAGACAGAAGGTCTTGACCCGCTGACGAAAATGTCCGATGTCGATATTCAAATCTGGCTCGAAGGCGATATCTATCTGAACGTTGACAAGATGAGTACTGCCGCCGGTCTGGAAATCCGTATGCCCCTGACGGACAGACGCGTTTTCGATATTGCTTCCCGTATGCCTTCGGAATACAAAGTCAATGCCGAACAGAATAAAGTTGCCTTCCGGACAGCCGCCGCAAAAGTTCTGCCGGAAGAAATTGCCTTCCGCAAGAAGCTGGGCTTTATCGTTCCGGTCAGAATCTGGCTTGCTGATGAAAACTATAATCAGGATGTCAGAGACAAATTCCACAGCGACTATGCCGCTGAATTCTTCAATACAGAAGAAATCAATAAAATTTATCAGGAATATATCGGCGGCAACTCCGACCTGTGGCGGCAGGTATGGACGATTTACACATTCCTTGTATGGTACGAAGAATATTTTATCAAGAGATAAAAATCAGTCCCCTGCCGGGTTTCGGCAGGGGATTTTTGCTTTTCAATTACAGTGTTATCAGACCGACAATTGCTTTCATAATATTCAGAGAATCAGAAGCATCCGGTTTGCCGTCGCCGTTAATGTCAGCGGCTTTCAGCTGTGCATCCGTCAGTTTTTCTTTGCCGAGGATGGCTCTGTTGACTGTGATAACGTCAAGAATATCTATCTTGCCGCTTCCGTCAGCGTCGCCCTTGGTGTAAACGACTGTTTCAGCAGTTGTTTCCTGAGTGGCTGTCTGTTCAGTCGTTGTTTCCGGAACGGTTGTCTGCTCGGTAGTTGTTGTCTGTTCCGTTGTTGTTTCCGGAGCAGTTGTCTGTTCGGTGGTTGTTGTCTGAATGGTTGTCTGTTCGGTGGTTGTTGTCTGAATGGTTGTCTGTTCGGTAGTCGTTGCCTGAGTGGTTGTCTGTTCGGTCGTTGCTGCCTGAGTGGTTGCCTTTGTTGTCGTAGTGGTAGTGGTGGTTGTCGTCGTGGTTGTCGTAGTAGTTGTCGTTGTCGTTTCAGAAGCAATATTCCATTTCTGGCAGTCGTTTCCGTTCGATTCCCACTGCTGAATATTTGCGCCGCTGTCCTTGCTTGCGCTGGCAACTTCTACACGCGCCTTGTCGGAAGAAGCATGTGTCAGAATGCCGAATGAACCATCCAGATTCTTCGTGAACCGGAACAGCATTGCACTGTCCTTGGTCGAATATGTCAGAATATCAATATTGCTGCCGTTGGCAGAACCTTCTGCCTTTAAAACATAAGTCTGGTCTTGCAGAGAACGGATATAGTAATAGTTTCCGGAACCGAATGCTTTCAGTACCCATTTCTGACAGTCATAGCCGTTTGCGCCCCACTGCTGCACATTGGAATTATCAGCGGTTTTTCCGTCAGTAATTTCCATTACCAGACCGCTGTTGACGTTCGAGAACGTATAAACCATGCTGGTATCCATTTCGATACCGGGGTCGGGAACGGATTCCAGAATCCAGTCCTGACAGTTCGCGCCGTTAACTGTCCATTCCTGAATGTTTGCGCCGTAATCCATACTGCCGTTGATAACATCCAGAGCAGACTTTTCGCCGGAAATTTTTGTTCTGATTTTATAAGAACCGTCAGAATTTTTCGTCAGCATGAATTTCTGATTATCTGCGCCCTTATACTGATAAACATCAATATTTGTGCCGTCAGTCGTTTTCTTGCCTTCTACATCGAGAACATAAGTTCCGCCGTCGCCGACACAGGCTGCAATATAATAATAGCCGTCGCCTGCGCTGTAAAGTTTCCAGGTATTCCATACACCGGAATTATTTGTGCCTTCGCCGTTTGCGCCCCACTGCTGAACGTTCGCGCCGTTTTCAGCGGCATTGTTGGCAACTTCGAGATATAATCCGCTGTTGACGTTCTTGAACATGAAGGCAGAACCTTCTGTAAATGTTGCCGCTGTGTAAGTATCTGTCGGGGTACTCGGCTCTGTAGTGGAAGAACCGCCGCCGGAAGTGTTCGGAATGCTCGGGCTGGTCTTCTGAGATACGCCGGAACTGAAATGATAGCCGATGCTCTTATAAGTACCCTTGGTTTCAGCAAAGCCGTTGAAATTCGGAGAACCGTCAGAATTACGCGCTTTCTTGTGGAAATCTGTTCCCATGCCGTCAATCGTCAGACTGGTGAATTCAGAATCTGATACTGATACACTCGAACCGGATTTCACGGCACTGCCAGAAGCCGTAAACGAGCCGTAATAATAACCGCCGTTGTAATACAGGGTATTTTTCAGAGTGCCTTTGAATTTATCTGTTCCGACAGCGATTCCGGCGGCTTTTGTCTTTGTGACTTTGGAAGTGTTGAAATAAGATACCAGTCCGGTCATGGTTGCAGAACTGTTGCTTCTGTAAACCAGATAATTCGCCTTGCCCTTGCCGCCGAGGTTGTTGTTATAAGCGGTACAGTTTGTCATTTCGCCGAATTCCGGGTTATTGTTATCGGTAAAACCGCAGTTGAGGTTTTCAAATGCAAGGCAGTTTTCCACAACATGACGTGTGCCGACACCGCCGCCGCCGAGCTTGAAGCCGTTGCCGTCGCAGTCGCCGTAACCCTTGCCGGCTTCGGTATAGCCGTTACGGAATGCAACACAGTTACGGATAGTTACCACGCCGATAGCACCTGTTTCAGTCTTGGCGTACAAGTCCCAGCCGTCATCAGAGTTGTTATAGGAGAAACAGCCGTCGAAAACGTTGCCCTTGCCGCAGGTCAGCTTTGCAGCGAAGCCGTCAGCATTTTCCATGGTGGCATCATCACAGTTGTTCTTGGAAGTACAGTTTTTAACCAGATTGTTTGTAGGCCAGTCAGAAATGCTTGTCGCACTGGAACGGTATCTCGAAATCTGCAAACCGGTATCCTGATTGGCATTGAATGTCATCATTTCGACGATATTGTTATTACCGGAGAGAAGCATACCGTTATCACCGGCATTGGCAATCGTGAAGCCGTAGAAATGCCAGTAAGAACCGTCCAGAATCACGCCGTAATTGGAAGAAGATACGCTTTCCTTCGAGAAGTCGAACGTAACGCTTGCGCCGTTGTAAGCCGCGATAGTCTTGTATTTTCCGGAAGAACCGGAATTATTCTGTTCGATTTTAATCGGCGATGAGAAAGAATAAGTACCTTCGAGCAGATAGATATAGCCGCCTGCCGATACAGATGAAATCGCCTTGGCAACGGTTGTCGGGCTGGATGTGCTTGACCCGTCACCTGAGCCGTTCGGTGAACAGTAGATGACATTGCTCGCTGCGGAAGCGGTCAGCTGTTCCGGGAATGCCCCTGCCGGAATTGCGAATGCTGCCAGTGCCAGCAGTGAAGCGGTCACTTTCTTCAGTTTATTTTCATACATAGCAAATTTCCCCTTTTTTGTGTTTTAGTTATATTTTTTAATATTTTAACACTAAGGATATTATACCATATTTTTCATGGAATTACAATTGGTATATTCAACAAAAAATATACTATTTTTCTGTGGATAATGATTAAAATATACTTTTTGATAGAAAAAGTAAAAAAATCCCTGCTCCGGAATACGGAACAGGGAAATTTTATTCAAGAAATGCAGAAGGGTCTGTTACTGCATCTTGTAGGAATCAATCATTTTCTTGACCATCTG
>DGUB01000028.1 GCA_002393815.1 Ruminococcus sp. UBA4321
GCAGTTGTTTCTTCTGCGGAAGTTTCCTGCACGGCAGGTTCAGCAGAAGATTCCGGAGCAGTTCCGGTATTTGTTCCGCATCCGGTCAGTATCATAGAAATCATTGCAAGACTCATCGTTAAAACAGTTAATTTTTTCATAATAAATAATCCTTTCCGGTCAGTACCTCGTGACCTTGAAATACAGGCATTTGCAGACGGCAGGTTTCCTGACTTATGGTTCAGCACAGAATTTCAAGCCTTCCCGGAATTTGATTCCAGTGACTTCACTCCGCGGAAACTCCGCATTGCAAACAGAAATTCTGCTCCCAATCACAGTGACGGGTTCGTACAGCAGTTGCAGCTGTTTCCCTTTTACCTTCCGGCGATGCGGAATCCGCATCCGGAAGCACCATTCTGCTTTTGATTTATGATTTTGATTCAGTGTCGAGCATATACAGAATTGCATTGCATATGGCTGCTGCGACATTGCTTCCCCCTTTTCTCCCTCTTGCCGTAATGCACGGCACGCCTGAATTTATCAGCATTTCTTTCGACTGGACGACATTCACGAACCCGACCGGTACGCCGATGACAAACTCCGGTCGGAATGTCCCGTTCCGGACATGCTCACACAGCCGAATCAGGGCAGTCGGTGCATTTCCGACAGCATAGATGACAGGACGTTTCAGAGATGCAGCTTTGTCAACAGAAGCCACGGCTCTGGTTGTACCGTTCTGCTTTGCAGTTTCGGCAACATCCAGGTCAGACATGAAGCACATGACCTCACAGCCGTGACGGGTAAGTGCAGACTGATTAATTCCTGCTTTTGCCATATTGGTATCAGTCACGATGACCGCACCGTTCCGGAGGGCATCCTTTGCGATTCTGACAGCATTTTCAGAGAAATATAGATTCTCATAATAATCAAAATCAGCTGTCGTGTGAATACAGCGAAGCACAACCGGACGGATTTCATCAGGAATCTTTTTATCCCCAAGTTCTGCCGTAATGATTTCAAAACTCCGCCGTTCAATTTCCTGCGGAGCGACATATTCAAGCTTCATAAGCCCTCCTGTAAAATCTGATAAATTCTGTTCATATCGAGACTGCGCCGGACAGTATCCGCCAGCAAATCGAACTGCTGTTCTTTATAAGTCCGGCGGTCAATGGCTTGTCCATGATACACCACCCCCTTTCGCGTATAGAGTTCTCTGATGATTCTGCCGGAAACTTCGGCACTGTCGAAAATGCCATGCACATAACATCCGGCAACAGTGCCGGAATAAGCACCTCCGCAGGTCGTCAGAGCGTTTTCCGGCTGTCCGGTTCTGCCGAGATGGATTTCATATCCGGAAAATTCCGCACCGGAAAGAAATCTCCAGAATCCGGAAATCTGATTAAATATTCCGCTGACCTGAATCTGCTGTTTTTCTCCGGTGAATACTGTCTTTCCGGAAAGCAGAGACATTCCGGCAATCGTTCCGCCGTTTTCGGTGCAGTCGGGGTCGGAAACCGATTCGCCAAGCATTTGATACCCTCCGCAGATGCCAAATAACGGAATTCCTCTCGATACGCATTTCCTGACAGCCGTTTCCATACCGGATTCACGCATCCAGCGCATATCCGAGATAGTGCTTTTCGTACCGGGGATAATGATGAAATCCGGACTGCCAAGTTCTGTATACTTCCGGACATACCGGACGGAAACGCCTTCATACTGCGAAAAAACATCAAAATCCGTAAAATTGGAAATTCTCGGCAGATGAATCACAGCAATATCAATCAGATTCGTTTCAGAATTCTGATTCAGTTTATGAGAAAGACTGTCCTCATCTTCAATATCAATATTGATATATGGGACAACTCCCAGCACCGGAATGCCGGATTTTTCCTCCAGAATCCGCACGCCGTCCGAAAACAGTGTTCTGTCTCCGCGAAACTGATTCACAATCATGCCTTTCATGAATGCACGTTCTTCGGATTCCAAGAGATTCAGCGTTCCCAGAAGCTGTGCGAATACTCCGCCCCTGTCGATGTCGCCAATCAGCAGAACAGGCGATTTCACCAGCTTTGCAAGTCCCATATTGACAATATCATCTCTGTTGAGATTCAGCTCTGCCGGACTGCCTGCACCCTCGATGACGATAATATCATACTGTGAAGCCAGTTCCTGATATGCTTTCATAATTTCCGGAATGAGTTCTTTTCTGTACCGGAAATATTCAGAAGCCGTCATATTTCCGCGGACTCTGCCATTCACGATAACCTGTGAACCGATATCCGTTGTCGGCTTGAGCAGTACCGGATTCATCAGCACAGACGGCTTGATTCCGGCGGATTCCGCCTGCATTGCCTGCGCTCTGCCGATTTCGGAGCCGTCCTCTGTAATGTAAGAATTTAAAGCCATATTCTGCGATTTGAACGGCGCACAGGTATACCCGTCCTGCATGAAAATTCTGCATAATCCGGCTGTCAGAAAGCTTTTTCCGACATTCGACATTGTACCCTGCAACATAATCACTTCAGCCATGCAAACACCTCCTGAGTGCGGAAATCAGCACTTGATTTTCCTTGTGATTCCGGACGGCGATTCTGTAATAAGTGTCATCCAGTCCGGTATAATCGGAACACTCCCGAATCAGAATTTTTTCGGAGAGCAGTTTTGCTTTCAAATCCGATTCGGCACGGAACAGAATAAAATTCGCATCGGACGGATAATATTTCAGATGCAGTTCAGAAAGCGAATCTTGCAGAAATTTCCGTTCCTGCGGAATCAGTTTCAGAGTATCTCTGATATAATTTTTTTCTTTCAGAGCCGAGATTCCGGCAGTCTGCGCCGGTGCAGAAACGCTCCAGAACTGTCCGGTCTGCTGAATTTTCCTAGCATGTTCCGGACTTCCGGTCAGCACATAGCCGAGCCGAAGCCCCGGCATAGCATAAATTTTCGTGAACGCTTTCAGAATGATGATATTTTCATGCATAAAGTTCCGGATGCTGATACTATCCGGAGCGAAATCCAGAAAACATTCATCACAGAGTAATAAAATTTTATTATCATTGCAGATTTCTGCGATTCTGCCGAGCAGTTCCGCCGGAATGCATCTGCCTGTCGGATTGTTCGGATGACACAGAATCAGTATATCCGTGTCAGGCGTGAGCGCATTCAGGAACGATTCCGTCAGAAGAAAATTATCTTTTTCACTAAGTAAATATTCTGTGATGAAACAGTCATATTCTGATAATGCTTTCCGGTATTCTCCGAATGTCGGCGCACAAATCAGAGCATTTTCCGGACGGAATGCCTGTACAATCCGATAAAGCAAATCATCCGCGCCGTTTCCGCAGATAATCTTTTCCGACGGATAGTTTTCATGTTCCGAAATCGCTTTTCTTAATTCTGTACAGTACGGGTTAGGATAATGCTCCCATAAATCAGAATTATCAAAAACGGCCTGACGGACGGATTCCGGCAACCCCAGAGGATTCAGATTCGCGGAAAAATCATACTGTACCGGATTTAAAAAAATATTGCCTCCATGTGATTCTGTTATCATAATAACCTCCCGAAAATCAGAATTCTGATGCTAACTGCAATTATCAGCATCAGTATCGCCGTCAGATACATGAGCTGATTCGTCCGGCGGATATCTCCATTTTCGACAGGACGGTCATCATCGCCGATATATTCTTTTTTATGAAGTTCGCCGAAATAATACGCATCTCCGGCAAGCCGGATATGAAGCGCACCGGCACAGGCAGATTCTGTCTGTGCGGAATTCGGACTTGCATGTTTTCTGCGGTCGCGCTTCCAGATTCGATAAGCGTTTTTCATATCCAGTTTCAGAACCGGACATACAGCAATCATCAGAAGCGCAGTCAATCTGGACGGGATAAAATTCAGAACATCATCAAATTTCGCCGGAAATCTGCCGAGGTCGATATATTTTTCATTTCGATAGCCAAGCATGGAATCCATCGTATTGACAGCTTTATAGAAGCATCCGCCGACTGCACCGCCGAGAGCCATATAGAACAGCGGAGCAGTTACGCCGTCGGAAGTATTTTCAGCAACCGTTTCGACAGCGGCGCGGATAATTCCGGCATCATCCAGAACGGCGGTATCTCTGCCGACAATCATAGAAACGGCTTTTCTTGCGGATTCGGTATCATGATTCTGAAATGCTCTGTAAACTTTCATACTCTCATCATGCAGACAGCGAGCCGCAAGCATATAATAACACAAAATGCTTTCTGTCAGAATCCCCAGAATCAGATTGATATGATAGCAAATCATCAGCAGAACCGCTGGAATTCCCGCCGAGCATAATATCACAATTATCGCCAGAACTGCACCGCCAAACCGCAGATTATGAAAATGCTTTCTGATATATTTTTCCAGATAAGCAATCAGATTTCCAATCAGCCGGATGGGATGCGGCATCGAATACGGGTCGCCGAGGACGGCATCAAACGCAAAGCCAAGCAATAACGGCAGTGCCGGAATCAGATATTTCATAGTTCCTCCAGAATTTTGATTTTATGTTCCGTCCAGTCCGCGAGATACCCTGCGCCGTTCGGAATCTGATAATCATAATAATTTCCGCCTGCGAACTCCGACAGAACCGACATGATTGTTCCGCCGTGAACGATATAGGCGATTCTTCCGGAATCAGGCAGAGTTTCCAGAAATGCCTTCACACAGCGTTCCCGGAATTCCTGTGGATGTTCACCGTTCGGAAAAGACATCATTCCGCCGGAATCAATCCATTTCTGATATAACGGATTTTGATTCAGTTCCTGATAATTTTTTCCCTCGAAATCGCCGAAATCGCATTCCCGGAAATCCGGAACAATCTGCATTTTCTTTTCCGGAAAGAGAATTTCCGCCGTCTGGATACAGCGTTTCAGCGGACTGACAAGAAGCTTATCACAAGCGGGATAATTTCTTTTTTTCAGAACGGCGATTCCTTCCGGACAAAGAGGCGCATCTGTTTTTCCGATATAGCGATGCTCCAGATTTCCCTTAGTACTTCCGTGGCGGATAAAAATCAGCTTCACAGGCATTCTCCTTTGATAACTGCCGGAATTCCGCAGAGAATCCGGATTACTTTTCCGGCACGTTCCGCAAGCAGACAGGAAGATTTTCCGCAGGCTTCACGCCAGAGCCGTTCTGATTTATCTATCGGCACGATTCCGCATCCGATTTCATTTGTGATGATAATGCAGTCCGGATTTTCCTGAATGAGCTGTTCCGTAAATGCCAGAGGGTCAGCCTGTTCCTGACAGAGTTTCTGAATCAAGATATGATAATTCCGGATGCATTTGATATTCTGAAAATTTTCTATTTCAGAAGCATCCAGAATATCTGCATCTGAAAGTTTGAAATATTTTTTCACGAATTCTGTTTTTCCGGCGTATGTACCGCCGATGACAAGTATCATATCTGAAATACCTCCATGATTTTTCCTGACAGAACTGCTGTTCCCAGAATTCCCAGTTCACAAATCTGAAGAAACCAGCCGGCAGTATCGCCTGTAATGCCTCCGAAAGTTTTATATGCAAATTTTCTGTAATATAAAAATATCAGCAGAGAAATCATTGTACAGCAGATTCCCTGCACAGGTGAAATCAGCATCATTCCGATGCAGGATAATATGATTATCATAACAAGCGTTATGACTGTAATATTCCGGTGTGCCGGAAGTACAAAACTTTGCAGAGTGCCTTGTTTTTTCGCTGATTTGAACAGTACGGCAGAAAGTCCGCTCAATGCTCTGGAAAGCACAAATCCACAGCCGATAAGTCCGGCAGTTCTGACAGAATTGACTTCTGTATAGAATCCGGTCTGCAACAGCAGATAAATTCCCAGATACATTACGGCAAATGCGCCGACATGCGAATCTGACATGATTTCGAGCTTTCTTTCTCTTGATGCATAGGAAGATTTCGCATCTGTGACATCGCAGAAGCCGTCAAGATGAATTCCCCCGGTAATCAGCACCGGAATCCAGACGGAAATCACCGCAAACAGCATTTGTCCGATATTGAGCCGGAAACATAACCATCTCCAGAATAACAATACTGTTCCGATAACTGTGCCAATCAGAGGAAAGAAACAAAGCGCATACCGGCGGTTTTCCTCATTCCAGCCGACTTTAGGGACGGGAATTCTGGAATACATCAGGAATGCAGAACATAATGATTTCAGCATGGCATTGCTCCTTTGATGACAAGCGGAATTCCGCAGACACATTCTATGACAGTATCCGCCATCTGAGCCGTTTTCTGATTCAGTTCCGCCATGGCGGAAATATACTGCATTGTTCCGTCAGAATAACTGATACCGTCCATGCCGACTTCATTCGTGACGATAACAAGCATATCTGTCATAGAATGCAGAGATTTCAGATTTCTGATGATTTTTTCGACAGGATAAAAAATTTTATCATCCCGGAACATTTCATTTGCACAAAGATTCCCCATACATTCGAGCAGTACCGCAGAATGCGCCGGAAGATTGATTTTATCAATATCGGTATACTGTTCAATAGTGATGAAATTTTTTGCTTTGCGCATTTCTCTGTGACGAATGATAGCCTGATGTGCATCTTCTCCGAATGGTTTCATAGTCGCAAGATAGTATTTATTTTCGGAAATATTTTGCAGAAGTCTTTCTGCAAGACTGGATTTTCCGCATTTGGAACCGCCGGTAATTAAAATCATCATGATTGTTCCGTATACCTTTCTATTGCAATATCTTCAAATTTATGGGAATTTCTGTACAGCGCAAGCGCACTGTCCAGCAGAGGAAGCAGTAACAGTCCGCCTGTTCCCTCCCCTAACCTGAGTCCGGCATGAATTACCGGATGCAGATGTATCATTTCAAGCAGATGTTTTCCGGCAGGTTCTTCAGAAACATGACTTGGAAGCATATATTCCGCACAAAGAGGATTCAGCTCACAGGCAAGCACCGCAGATACGGCGGAAATCACGCCGTCAATCACAACCGGAATCTGATAATATGCTCCGCCTAAGAACAGCCCTGTCATGCCGGCAATTTCCAGACCGCCGATCTTTGCAAGCAAATCCAGCGGATGATTCTTATCCGGCTGATGGAGTGCGATTGCCTGTTCAATCACATGAATTTTCCGTTCCAGACCCTCTGTTGATAAGCCTGCGCCTCTGCCGGTAACTTCACGGAGGGATTTATCCAGCAGTACAGAAGCCAGCGCACTTGTCGGCGTGGTATTGCCGATTCCCATTTCTCCGGTAATCAGAAGCTGAACGCCTTGTTTTTTCAAATCTCCGGCGATATCCATGCCGATACAGAGAGCTTTTTCAGTTTGTTCAGGAGTCATAGCCGATTCTTTTGCAAGATTCGCCGTTCCGTAAGCGACTTTTCTCCGGAGCAGTCGGGGATGTTCTACATCCGTCAGCATACCGATATCGACAGCAAGCACATCTGCATGACAGGCATCTGCAACAGCATTCACATTGGAAGTACCGTCAGCGATAGCATAAGCGCATACGGCAGTAACTTCACTTCCGGTCTGGGTAACACCTTCCTGCACGACACCGTGGTCAGCACAGAACACAACCGCCGTTCGTCTGTCGATATGCACATCAGCTGAACCTTGAACGGATGCAATTTTCTGAATCATAAGCTCCAGTTCACCGAAGCTTCCGAGCGGTTTTGCAACAGAATCCCACCTTTTTTTGGCTGAAAAATATGAAATTTTATCGGAAGGCTGAATATTCTGAATTCTGTTCATTGAAATTTCCTTCTTTCTGACTGATATTCCGCGCATTTCCGAGCAAACCGGACAGCAGTTTCCGGATTTGCATAAAAATACAGGTGCGGAAATCCGGCATAAAAAGTATCGGAAACGTGACAGCATTTCCAGTTTCTGCCGTCTTTTTTATGAGCTGTGAAAGCCGTTCCGCAGTCCGGACTTTCCCAGTAATGGAATTCATGAACCTTGATGATTCCGCCTTTCTGACAAAGCAGATGATTCTGTTCTGCCGTCATGGTAAGATAGCCGAAACGCTGTAATTTTTCGGTTTTGTAAGCTTCTCCGGGAAAGATTCCGACCATTGGAAAGGAAACTTCTTTCTGATTTTTCAGAGATTCATGCAGATACAGAAAGCCTCCGCATTCAGCAATGCAGGGTAATCCGGATTTGATTTTCTGCCGGATATCTGTAAGCACAGAAGTATTTTCAGAAAGCTGTTCTGCATAGAGTTCCGGATAACCGCCCGGCAGAATCAGACCGTCCGCATTTTCCGGAATTTTCTCATCTTCCAGAGGAGAAAAATATTTTATCCGACAGCCGAGATTTTCTAATAGTTCCAGATTTTCATGATACAGAAAACAGAATGCCTTATCTTTGGCGACGGCAATCACCGGAGAAACAGACAGTACTGGAAGCCTCGGCTTCCGGTACGCCGGAACAGGCAAATCCGGCAGAGAAAGCATTTTTTCCAGACAGAGATAATTTTCTGCCAGTTCGCCGAGCTGATGCATTTTGTTATCGAAATCCTGAATTTCCTGCGCTGTGACAAGCCCCAGATGACGGCTTTCGAGCGTGACGGAATTCTTCGGAAAACAGCCGAAATATTCCGTATGCAGTTCATCACAGAGATACTTTGCAAGCGGAATCAGCTTTTCCGGCAGACGGTTGAAAATAAAGCCGGCTATCCGATTCGGAGTCCGGAAATTCAGAAATCCCTGCATTACTGCGCCGATGGAATCGCTCATGCCTTTGCAGTCGATTACCAGAATGACAGGCGTTTCCGTGATTTCGGAAACAGAATACGCTGAACCCTCTGCACCGTCATAGAAGCCCATAACGCCCTCAATCACAGCGATATCACAATTTCTGTCAAGCAGATAACGGAGCGTATTTTCATCACAGAAAAAACTATCGAGATTTCGCGCCGAACCGGAAACGATTCTGTCATGCATCATGGTATCGAGATAATCAGGTCCGCATTTAAAAGAATTCACCAGAAGCCCCCTGTCCGTGAGAGCTTTCAGAACGGCGCATGTGACAGTCGTTTTTCCGCATCCTGAGCCTGTTCCGGCAATGAGAAAACGATTCATGAAAGTAACCCCCATATCAGAAATACCGGATTCTGGGCATTCAGCATGGTATAGTTTCCGGCTTTTCGGGTGCGTGTGATTGAAATCTGTGTGATATCGGGTTCTGTTCCGAAATCCATAAACACATGAACAGCATCTTCGAGTGTTTCGAGTGTCACGGCAGTGACAGCTATTTTCGCAGATGGATTTTTCTGACGGATGATTTCAAAAATTTCCCTGAGATTTCCGGAACTTCCGCCGATAAATACTCTGTCCGGAGCTGGAAATTCTGCAAGGGTTTCCGGAGCTGTTCCCTGAAAGATTTGAATATTATCACAGCCGAATCTGTGAGCATTCAGCTTCGTGAGCTGACAGGCAGAAGAATTCTTATCGAGCGCATAGACTTTCCCGTCCGGACAGTGATAAGCCATTCCGACAGAAACAGAACCCGTTCCCGAACCGATATCCCAGCAGATATGATTCTTTTCGATTTCGAGTGAAGATACAGCAAAATGCCGGATTTCGGCTTTGGTAACCGGCACATGTTCCGGAACGGAATCATCATAGAAATCAGACTCCGGAATCAGAAACGGCATATTCCGGCAGAAATCCGGATTTTCGGCAATCAGAACGGAAAGATAATTCGCGGAAAGATTCTGAAAGTCCTCTGCTGTACCGGATAAAATGCGTTCTTCCGGATAGCCGAGCCGCTCGCCGATGTGGATTTTAATCTGTTTCATGCCATATTCGCATAATCTCTGACATAGCTTTTCCGCTGACATTTCTCCACCGAGCAGAAAGAAACAATACGGATTCTGCCGGATGTGAATTACAATATTATTTTCCGTGCCGTGCAGACTGATGAATTTCATATTCTCCCACGGGATGCCGATTTTATCCGCAAAATAGACCGGTGAAGCAATCCCGCTGTAAATATGAAGTTCATGTTCATTCAGGAGAGAGCGCAGTTTTTCCGCACCGCTGTAGAATCCGACATCTCCGGACAGCAGTACAGATGCGCTTGCTTTATCGCTTTTATGAAGAAAATCAGCAATTTCCTGCGATTTATAAGCAGTCAGCAATTGTTTTCCGGAATTCTGAAACGGTGCAAGCATTCGTTCCGCACCAACCAGAATTTCAGATTCCTGAATTGCAATTTCGGCTTCTTTGGTGAGCGTGTGAATTCCGTCCATGCCGATTCCAATCAATGAAATTTTCATTCTGTCTGCATCTCCTTTCTGAGCAGATTCCTGATTTCTTTGAGAGTATAACCGTTTTCATCCGGACGGAGCAGAGTTATCATGCGGATACCGCATTTCTGAACGGCTTCGATTTTTTCAGGATAACCGCCGATTGTTCCGCTTTCTTTGGTGAGCAGAATTTCCGCGCCGGATTTTTGAATATGCAGAATATTCTGTTCTGCTGAAAACGGCGGTGTTTCTGCAATCATATGATTTTCAGGAAAATTCCGGATTTCCGCTGACGGCAGAACCCTGACCCATAAGCGTTCCTGATAATTTTTTATCTGCGTAAGTTCCGGAATGGATTTGCTCCCCAGCGTACTGAGGATGATTTTCTGATTCTGATTCAGAATGCGGATTAATTCCGTCATAGTGCGGACAGTTTCGCCGTAGATTTCAGATTTCTGACGTATCAGGCGGATGTATCGGATTCCGGATTTTTCGCAGGCAGAACGGATATTTTTCGTTGCTTCGACAGCATAGGGATGTGTGGCATCTATCACCAGATAATATTGATGACTGCATAATAACTGATACATCTGTTCTGCATTTAATTTTCCTGTCAGAATTCTGAGATTATCAGAAAGCAGAGATTCTCCGTAAGAAGTCGTTACCGATACCGTAACCGGAATCTGGTTTTCAGTACAGAAAACAGCCAGTTCCCTGCCCTCAGTCGTACCGCCGAAAATCAGGATTTCAGACATTTCTGTAACCTCTGGGCGTGACCATTCTGCCGTTGATGTTTCTGGTTTCGGAATTACCGATAAATACAGTCGTAAACATA
>DGUB01000050.1 GCA_002393815.1 Ruminococcus sp. UBA4321
AAATTACATTGGAGGACTGCCGGAAGCGACCGCTTTTCAAGAGAATTGTCAGCGGTTTTCTGCGTCTGTTTGCGCCTCTGATGTGATAAATAAATATTTTATATTATAATTTTAAGGAGTTGTTATCACAAATGAGTACAGAAAATCAGGCATGTACACATGATTGCAGTACCTGCGGCAGTGCCTGCGGAGAACGCACCGCCCCTCAGGATTTGCACGAAAAACCCAATGAACTCAGCAAAATCAAAAAAGTCATTGCCGTTGTCAGCGGAAAAGGCGGTGTCGGGAAGTCGCTGGTTTCTTCCCTGCTTGCTGTCGGTATGCAGAGAGCCGGAAAACATGCGGCTATCCTCGATGCCGATATTACAGGTCCCTCAATTCCGAAGGCATTCGGCGTGAAAGAAAGAGTCCTCGGCAATGAACTCGGCATGATTCCGGCACGTTCCAAAATGGGAATTGATATTATGTCCGTCAATCTCATGCTCGAACATGATACTGACCCGGTCGTCTGGAGAGGTCCTGTCATTGCAGGCGTTGTCAAGCAGTTCTGGACGGATGTCATCTGGGATGATGTAGACTATATGTTTGTCGATATGCCCCCCGGAACAGGTGATGTGCCGCTGACGGTCTTCCAGAGCATTCCGGTCGACGGGATTATTATCGTCACTTCTCCGCAGGATTTGGTTTCGATGATTGTCCAGAAAGCTGTCCGCATGGCAGAAATGATGAATATTCCGGTTCTGGGTCTTGTAGAAAATATGAGCTATGCCGTATGTCCCGACTGCGGAAAGAAAATTATGATTTACGGCGAAAGCCATACTGCCGAAATCGCCGAAAAATATCAGATTCCGCTGCTGGCACAGCTGCCGTTTGACCCGGCTCTTGCAAAATGCTGTGACCTGGGCGTGATTGAACTGCATGAATCCACTGAAATTGATTCTGCCGTTGCCTGTCTTCTTGGCGAATAATTTCCATGATTGCCGTCTGTTTTTGTGCAGACGGTATTTTTTATCAAAAATTCAGAAAATAAACTCTTCTTTCCGGCAAACTTTCTTGACAAATATGCAGATTTGTGTTAAAATAAACATGGTATCATGTTCCGGCAGAATCTGCCGGGACAGTATATGCGTCAGGAGGCAGATTATGAAATTAATTTCCATTGTAGTTCCTTGCTATAACGAACAGGAAGTTCTCCCGCTGTTTTACGAAGAAATTCAGAAAATTATGCAGCAGATGAAAGACGAACATCCGGAACTCGCGTTTGAACTGGTATTTATCGATGACGGTTCGCGCGACAAGACGCTGACTCTGCTCCGGGAAATGGCTCTGAAAGATGAGCGCGTAAGATATATTTCTTTCTCCCGGAATTTCGGAAAAGAAGCTGGCATGTTCGCCGGACTGGAAAATTCCAGAGGGGATTATGTAGTTGTCATGGATGCGGATTTGCAGCATCCGCCGGCATTTCTGCCGAAAATGTATAATTTTGTCAAAGACGGCGAATATGACTGCGCTACCACACGGCGCGTCAGCCGGAAAGGAGAATCTAAAGTCCGCTCCGCATTTGCAAGATTATTCTATAAAATTATGAATCAAATCTCACAGACCGAAATCGTAGACGGCGCACAGGATTTCCGCTTCATGACCCGTCAGATGGTCAATGCCATTCTGGATATGAAAGAATATAACCGGTTCTCGAAGGGCATTTTCAGCTGGGTTGGCTTCAAAACCCGATATATCGAATATGAGAATGTCGAACGTCCTGCCGGGACAAGTTCCTGGTCATTCTGGGGACTGTTCCGCTATTCACTGGAAGGCATTATGGCGTTCTCGACCGCGCCGCTGATGATTGGCGTGATTCTGGGAATTATCGCCTGTATTATCGGCTTGATTCTGCTGATTGTCTGGATTGTGCAGGCTGTTGACGGCGATGTGATGCGCTGGCAGACAGGTCTGATGTGCGCCCTGTTCCTGATTGGCGGTCTCCAGATGTTCTGTACCGGCGTTGCCTCGCAGTATCTGGCAAAAACTTATATGGAATCCAAGCACAGACCGATTTATCTGATGCGCGAAAATGAAGAAATCTACCGCGCACGTCACCAGGCAGAAATTCAGGAGAACTAATCTGTGAACAGTCAGACAAAATTCCTGATTTCCATGCTGTTTATCGTCGTGATTATTCTCTGTGTAGTGCTGACAAGATTTTATTTTGATGTCACCAAAAATACGGAAAGTCATGCCCGTGACAGCCGTGTGGAATCTGTTGTCAAAAGTTTCGGGGAATATCAGGTGTTCCGGAGTGCGGACGGCGGTTATGGTCTGCTGAACTCCGACCTGACCGTTCTGATAGAGCCGGACTGGCTGGAAATTCTGGATGTGACTGAAAATATGGTACTGGTTTCCAGCCGGATTGATAATCAGGTACTTATCGGCGGAATTGATTATGAAGAAAATGTCATTCTGCCATTGGTATTCCGCTCGATGGAAAAACTCGGTGACGGCTTTCATCTCGGCACTGTCAGCGAAGATAACCGCTGCATTCTCTATGACAGGAATTATCAGCCCGTGTTCCGGGAAAGCTTTGCATCTGTCAGTTATTACAATAAACTCCTGACGCTCGAACAGGACAGCGAAATCTTATATTATGACACCTCGGAACAGCCCCCGGCACTCCGCAGTGCAGAATTTTCCTGTCAAATCACAGAAAATCTGTATCTGAACTGGAAAATTGCAAATCAGTTCTATCTTTCAGAACTGACCGTTCAGGATTTGCGGGATATCAACCGCATGGTTTCGGCATATATGCAAATGCTCCGGGAGAATAATTTCCTGAATTTACAGGAAGTAACGACTCCGGAATATTTCAGCATACTGGCGAAAAACGGAATTCTGAATACTCTCACGCCGGACAGTGCAGACAGTTTTTCCTTCTCGCGAAGGGAGAGCGGTGCTTATGATTTTGCATTCCGGCTCTGTACTTCCGCACCGGAACAGCAGAACATGAAAATTCACCTGTATTTCCGGAAAAATACAGAAAATCAGATGATTCTCACAGCCGCAGACCTGACCCCTGCTGCTGAAGAATAAATTTCGTATTGCAGTCATAAACCGTGCAGCACTGCAATACTGGAATCTTTGCACGGAGAAGCGAGGCATTTTATGTCAAAAAAAGTAGCAGTCATCATGGGCAGTGACAGTGATTTCCCGGTGGTGCAGAATGCGGTCAAGAAACTGAAAGCATTTGAAATCCCCTGTGAAGTGCATGTCATGTCCGCACACCGTACCCCGGAAGCAGCCGCAGAGTTCGCAAAACATGCTGCTGAAAACGGATTCGGCGTGATTATCGCCGCTGCCGGAAAAGCCGCACATCTGGGCGGTGTACTTGCGGCACATACGATTCTGCCGGTTATCGGCATTCCGATTAAATCCAGTGCGCTCGACGGCATGGACGCACTGCTGTCTACCGTACAGATGCCGCCGGGCATTCCGGTAGCCACTGTCGGAATCGACGGCGCAGCCAATGCAGCCATTCTGGCAGCACAGATTCTGGCACTCTCTGACCCGGCTCTGGCACAGGATTTGCAGAAGATGAAATCCGATATGGCAGAAGGCGTGCGCAAAAAAGATGCCGCTGTACAGAAAATGGCAGAAGAATTATAATCTATTTATTTTTTGGAGGTTTTTGAAATGGAAAATATCATCAAAGGCGAACAGCTCTATGAAGGCAAGGCTAAAAAAGTTTATGCAACCAATGACCCGGATTTGGTAATCGTTGACTACAAGGACGATGCTACCGCATTCAACGGCGAAAAGAAAGGCACGATCTCCGGCAAGGGCGTTATCAATAACAAGATGACAAACTACATGTTTAAGATGCTTCAGGAACAAGCTGGCATTCCGACCCATCTGGTAGAAGAAATTTCCGACCGCGAAACTATCGTCAAGAAAGTGGAAATTCTCCCTCTGGAAGTTATCATCAGAAACGTCGCAGCAGGTTCTTTCTCCAAGAGAATGGGCGTGGAAGAAGGCAGACAGCTCCTGACTCCGATTCTGGAATTCTCCTACAAGAATGATGACCTCGGCGACCCGTTCATCAATGATTATTATGCACTGGCTCTCGGTCTGGCTACTAAGGAAGAACTCGCAAAAGTTGCCGAATATGCTTTCAAAGTCAACGAATTCATGCTCGGATTCTTCAAGAAGCTGAATATCGACCTGATTGATTTCAAGATTGAATTCGGACGCTTCCACGGCGAAATCCTGCTGGCTGACGAAATTTCTCCCGATACCTGCCGTTTCTGGGACAGCACTACGCATGAAAAACTCGATAAGGACAGATTCCGCAGAGATATGGGCGGTGTCGAAGAAGCTTATCAGGAAATCATGAAAAGACTGATGGGAGAATAATATGGGCGGATTTTTCGGAGCAGCGTCGGAACATGACTGCATTGCAGATGTGTTTTTCGGCACGGACTATCATTCCCACCTCGGCACGCGCCGGGGCGGAATGACCGCTTACTGCAAGACACACGGATTTCAGAGAAGCATCCACAGCATTGAAAATTCTCCCTTCCGGACAAAGTTCGAGGGCGATATCAATTCCATGCACGGCAATCTGTGTATCGGCTGTATCAGCGATACCGACCCGCAGCCGATTTTAATGCGTTCCCGGCTGGGACTGTTTGCTGTGTGCAGTATCGGCATTATTCAGAATACAAAAGAACTTGTCGAAGAACTGCTCGAAAACGGCTGTGCAAGCTTTGAATCCATGAGCAGCGGCAATATCAATTCCGGTGACTTAATCGGCGCACTGATTTCGCAGAAAAATAATTTTACAGATGGCATCCGCTACGCACAGGAGAAAATTATCGGCACCATGTCGCTGATTATCCTGACGGAAGACGGTATCATCGCCGCCCGCGACAAGTCCGGCAGACTGCCGATTATCATCGGCAAGCGCGAAGACGGCTACTGCCTTTCACTGGAATCATTTGCATTCCAGAAACTCGGCTATTATTTCCATAAAGAATTAAAAGCCGGGGAAATCGTGAAACTGACTTCCAGAAGCTGTGAAACGCTTTCCGAAGGGCATGACGAGGACTTGAAAATCTGTTCGTTCATGTGGACTTATTACGGCTATCCGAATGCGGTCTATGAGGGCGTGAACGTCGAAGTCATGCGTACCCGCAACGGCGAAATCATGGCGGAAAATGACATGAAAGCCGGACGGCTTCCGGATGTCGATTATGTCTGCGGTGTACCGGATTCCGGAACGCCTCACGCCATCGGCTATGCCAACAAGAGCGGCATTCCGTTCGCAAGACCGTTTATCAAGTATACCCCCACATGGCCCCGGAGTTTCATGCCGACCAGTCAGAAGCTCAGAAATCAGGTTGCCAAAATGAAGCTGATTCCGGTGCATGAACTCATCGAAGGCAAGAAATTATTATTCGTCGATGACAGTATCGTAAGAGGTACACAGATGCGTGAAACGGTCGAATTCCTCTACGAAAACGGCGCAAAGGAAGTGCATATGCGCTCCGCCTGTCCGCCTATCATGTACGGCTGTAAATATCTGAACTTCTCCAGAAGTACTTCCGAAATGGAACTCATCGCCCGTCAGGTGATTGATTCGTTCGAGGGTGCGGAAGGTATCAACCATCTGGACGAATACAGCGATTCTGAAACCGAACGCGGCAGAAAACTCCGCGACGAAATCTGCCGGAGACTGAAACTGACTTCTCTGGAATTCCAGTCCCTGCCCGGTACTGTCCGCGCTATCGGAAAGCCGGAATGTCATCTTTGTACTTACTGCTGGAACGGAAAGGAATGATTTGTCGTGCAACATACGGGAATCCATGAAGAATGCGGCGTATTCGGCGTGTATCTGAAAGAAACTTCCGAAATTGCGCCCCTCACTTATGCCGGACTGTTCGCCCTTCAGCACAGAGGGCAGGAAAGCTGCGGCATCGTCGTGAATGACAAAGGCGTTTTTTCACATCATAAAGATACAGGTCTGGTACAGGAAGTCTTTAGCCAGTCCGTGATTGACAGTCTCGGACAGGGGAATATTTCTATCGGGCATGTGCGCTATTCCACGACCGGAAGCAATAACCGCGTCAATGCACAGCCGCTGGTTGTGCGGCATGTCAAGGGACCCCTGGCGATTGCCCATAACGGGAACTTAGTCAACGCGCATATGCTCCGGGAACGCTATGAACTCAAAGGCGCGATTTTCCAGTCTACCAACGATACGGAAGTCATTTCCTATTGTCTGACCGAACACAGACTCAAGAAAGATTCTATCGAACGTGCCGTTGAACATGCCATGTATGATTTGAAAGGCGCATATTCGCTGGTTATCATGTCTGCACAGAAGCTCATTGCCGCCCGTGACCCGAACGGCTTCCGACCTCTCGTCATGGGAACACTCCCGGACGGCGGTGTGGTATTCGCTTCGGAAACCTGCGCTCTCGATGCTGTCGGCGCAAAGTTTGAGCGTGACTTGCTTCCGGGTGAAATCATTGTCGCCGAACCCGAAGGTCTGCGTTCTATCCGGACGCACTGCGGCAGAAAATCTTCTATGTGCGTGTTCGAGTATGTGTATTTTGCAAGACCGGATTCTGTAATAGATAATTGCAGCGTTCACCGTGCAAGGCTCCGCGCCGGAGAATTCCTCTGGAAAGAACACCCTGTTGAAGCGGATGTTGTCATCGGCGTTCCGGACAGCGGTCTGGATGCCGCGCTCGGATTCTCCCATGCTTCCGGCATTCCCTATGGTGTCGGCTTTATCAAGAACCGCTATATCGGCAGAACGTTCATTCAGCCCAGTCAGCAGCAGAGAACCAGTTCAGTCAGCCTCAAACTGAACGCTGTCCGCGAAACCGTTGCCGGAAAGCGTGTTGTCCTAATTGATGACAGTATCGTCCGCGGTACGACTTCCGCAAGAATCGTGAAACTGCTCCGGGATGCCGGCGCGAAGGAAATTCATTTCATGGTATCCTGTCCGCCGTTTGTCAGTCCGTGCTATTTCGGGGTTGATATCGACAGCAAAGAACACCTGATTGCCTGCCGGATGAGCATTCCGGAAATCTGTAAGGAAATCGGCGCGGATTCGCTCGGCTATCTCAGCGTGGAAGGCGTGAGAAGCATTGCACAGGAGGCAAAATGCGGTTTCTGTACCGGATGTTTTACAGGAGATTATCCCGTTTCTGTTCCGGCAGAAATGCCGAAAAATAAATTTGAAAATAAAATAGGAGAAAAATCATGAGTAATAGTTTTTCTGAAAGTTACAAGAAAGCCGGTGTCGATGTCACAGCCGGTTATGAAGCAGTCCGCCTCATGAAAGAACATATTGCCAAAACCAATATCACAGGCGTACTGTCCGGAATCGGCGGTTTCGGCGGTCTGTTCGAGCCTGACCTGACTGGTATCGAAAAGCCGGTATTCGTTTCCGGAACAGACGGTGTCGGCACTAAGCTGAAAATCGCGTTTCTGCTTGACAAGCATGATACAGTCGGTATCGACTGCGTCGCTATGTGCGTGAATGATATTATCTGCTGTGGTGCAAAGCCTCAGTTCTTCCTGGATTATATCGCAGTCGGCAAGAACTATCCGGAGAAAGTCGCGCAGATTGTTTCCGGCGTGGCTGACGGATGCGTGCAGGCAGGCTGTGCCTTAATCGGCGGCGAAACTGCCGAAATGCCCGGCTTCTATCCGGTAGATGAATATGACCTCGCCGGATTCGCTGTCGGCGTTGTCGATAAAAAGAAAATCGTGAATACAGAATCCCAGAAAGCCGGAGATGTCTTAATCGCCCTGAAGTCTTCCGGTGTTCACTCAAACGGTTTTTCTCTCGTCAGAAAAGTATTTGATGTGAATTCCAGTAATCTGGCAATGCGTTTTGATGAACTCGGCGCAACACTCGGCGAAACTTTGCTGACTCCCACTAAGATTTATGTCAAGCCCGTGCTGAAACTCATGGAAAGCGTGACTGTCAAGTCTGTATCGCATATTACAGGCGGCGGCTTCTATGAAAATATTCCGCGTTCTCTGCCGAAGGGCATTTCTGCGCATATTAAAAAATCTGATGTGCAGATTCTGCCGATTTTCGAGTTAATCGCAAGAACCGGACATATTCCGGAACGTGATATGTTCAATACGTTCAATATGGGCGTTGGCATGATTCTTTCCGTCGCACAGGAAGACGCTGACAAGGCGGTCGAAATCCTGAAATTCGCCGGAGAAGATGCTTATCTCCTCGGTGAACTGACAGAATCCGAAGAAGGCGTTATTCTGGAATAATTTCATATTATGGATTTCATGATATTTTTGCTCGGTGTCATGGTACTGGCAGGATATGGCATTCTGCTTGCGGGCATTGTGAGCGTTGCTTCGGGGTATCTGCCTTTGCCGGATATTCCGGACAGGGCTGCACTGGCTGCCGGGTTTGTCATAATGCTGATTCTGATTCTGACAGGTTTCGGCGGAAAAGCAGTCCTTGCGGAATGCATTCTGCTGATGCTCTGGAATATCATCCGGATGCTCCGGTTCAGCCGTCTGACAAGCCGTTCCGCGGAAACAACGGCGGTTCTGAAAGAATATAAACTGAAAATTATAAAAATTTATTATTCTCAAAAACACAGAGGATTTCAGAGTGATGCCTATTCGTTCTATTCGCCTGTGATGCGCTATGATGCAGACGGTCAGGAAACACAAGCCGTTTCCCGGCTCTGGTCACAGGATATGAATCTGGAAAAAGAAACAGAATATCTGATTTGCTACAGTACAGTCAATCCGGAATTATTCTGGTTTCCGGAACAGAAAGGCAGGATAACATTGCCTTATGTGACCGGGCTGTGCGTTTCAGCAGTATTCTTTGTCGGCGTACTTGCATTTTATTTTTCAACATGAGGGAAGTGACCTGAATGAAAGACTTTCCGCGGAGATATCTGCCGGATGTTGCTGTCGGCATTCTGATTATGTTTTTTGCGATTATCTGGGGACTGGAAGTCAGCGAAGAAACTGTGCATCTGTTTATCTGCATCTGTGCGGTTATCTGGTGTCTGATACAGTATTTTTATTATAAAAACCTCATCGGAAAGGGTGTCCCGACAGAAGCCATTCTGCTGGATTATCATTATCAGCATGAGAAAGGAAAGCCTGTTGTACAGGGAATGCCTGCACCGGAATATACTGTTTATGCTCCGGTTGTGCAGTATGAAACCGACAGCGAAGTGATTACTTCCCGTTACTGTATGCACCTCAGAAAACGCAGATATGAAATCGGTGAGAAAATCCGGATTTGCTATCTGCCTTCCAGTCCGGAACTGTTCTGGTTTCCTGATGAAAAAGAGGAGATGTATAAAGATTATATCATCACAGCCGTCATTTCTGTTATCATTATGATAGTGTATTCGATTGCGGAAATGCTGGCATAAAGGAGAAGTTTTAATGAAAAATATTATTGTACTGGTTTCCGGCGGCGGGACGAATTTACAGGCTCTTATCGACGCGCAGGAACGCGGAGAAATCAAGAACGGGAAAATTACCTGTGTGATTTCTTCCAATCCGGATGCCTATGCTCTTCGGAGAGCCGAAAAGCACGGAATCAAGTCGCAGGTACTCAACCGGAAACATTATCAGAATAATCAGGATTATACACAGGATTTATTGAAACTGCTGGAAGCCGAAAACGCGGATTTGATTGTTCTCGCCGGATTCATGATTATTCTGGACAAAGCCCTGATTCAGGCTTATGAAAATAAGATTATCAATGTGCATCCGTCGCTGATTCCGTCTTTCTGCGGTGATGGCTTCTACGGTCTGCATGTTCATGAAAAGGCACTCGAAAAGGGTGTGAAACTCACCGGCGCAACGGTTCACTTCGTCAATGAAATCTGCGACGGCGGTGCGATTATCTTACAGAAAGCCGTCGAAATCCAGAACGGCGATACTCCCGAAATTCTGCAAAAGCGCGTCATGGAACAGGCAGAATGGAAAATCCTTCCGCAGGCGGTCAGCCTGTTCTGTGAAGACAGACTGACAGTCATTGACAATCATGCGTATATCGACTACAAAGGAGAATGAATTATGAAAACTTTGAATATTTACGAAGAATTAGCAAATAATGCTTATCCCGGCAGAGGCATCATCATCGGCAGAACTGCTGACGGAAAATCTGCTGTGACTGCTTACTTCATCATGGGCAGAAGCGTCAACTCCCGGAACAGAGTGTTCACCGCGACCGAAGACGGCATCAGGACAGAAGCCGCTGACCCGTCCAAACTTTCTGACCCGCATCTGATTATTTATGCTCCTGTACGCATTCTGGGGAATAAAACTATCGTGACAAACGGCGACCAGACTGATACCATCTACGAACTCATGGACAAGCAGCAGACCTTTGAACAGGCACTCCGCACCCGTGAATATGAAGATGATGCGCCGAATTATACTCCCAGAATTTCCGGTATCATGCATATCGGCGAAGGCAAGTATAACTATGCAATGTCCATTATCAAATCTGCTGACGGCAATCCGGACAGTATCGAAAGATTCACTTATTCTTATAATAATCCGGAAAACGGAATCGGTCATTTCATTCATACCTATATGAGCGACGGCAATCCGCTGCCGAGCTTCGAGGGCGAACCCAAAAAGATTGCAATCAATGACAATATTGCTGATTTTACTGATAAACTCTGGAACGCTCTGAATGAAGATAACAAAGTTTCCCTGTTCGTCCGCTATATTAATATTGAAACCGGCGAAACTGAAACCAAGATTGTCAACAAGTATACAAAAGCATGATGCACTTCCCGGAACGGCAGACTGTAAAATATATCATCTCTTTTGTCAGAAAAGACGGAGAAGCTGTCGGCATTACACAGGATAACAGATATGTCTATATCCTCTGTAACGAACTGAGAAATAACACAGAACTGTTTGAAATCTCTCATCAGGAATATTTTGCCTATATCAATGCTGTGCAGAATCATGATGAAGCGGCTCTGGAAAATTTCAGAGCAGATATTTATCAGGCGAAAACCTGTATTGCTTATGAAAATTCACATTATGAGCCGAATCCGGTGAATTTTGTGCCGTACGGTTCAGAAATCCGGCAGGTATATGATGATTTTATTACAAGGCATGTTGTGACGAATGCTGAATTTTCCGGCGATACTGCCATACTCAGAACCAAACAGGGTGAAACCCTGAAATTAAATTTCAATCAAGGAGGAATTTCCAATGGCAAATGAAATGCTCTTAAAATACGGATGCAACCCGAATCAGAAGCCCTCTAAAGTCTTTATGGAAGACAACTCTGAACTCCCGATTACTGTCTTAAACGGTAAGCCGGGCTATATCAATCTGCTCGACGCGCTCAACGGCTGGCAGCTGGTTTCCGAACTCAAGAAGGCTACCGGCGTTTGTGCAGCAACTTCTTTCAAGCATGTCTCTCCGGCAGGTGCGGCAATCGGCAGACCGCTCAGTGATACGCTGAAAAAAATCTACTGGGTTGATGACCTCGGCGAACTCACTCCCTTAGCAAGTGCCTATGCCCGTGCAAGAGGTGCGGACAGAATGTCTTCTTACGGCGATTTCATCGCACTTTCTGATAAAGTCGATGTCTGCACCGCTAAGATGATTCAGCGCGAAGTTTCTGACGGCGTTATCGCTCCGGCTTACGACGATGAAGCCCTCGAAATTCTGAAATCCAAGAGAAAAGGCACTTACTGCATTCTCCAGATGGACGAAAACTACAAGCCTGCACCTATCGAACATAAGCAGGTTTACGGCATCACCTTTGAGCAGGGCAGAAACGAACTTGATATTAACAAAGAATTACTGTCCAATATTGTCACTGACAATAAAGAAATCCCTGCTGACAAACTCGATGATTTAATGATTTCTCTGATTACTCTGAAATATACGCAGTCTAACTCTGTCTGCTATGTGAAAGACGGTCAGGCAATCGGCATTGGTGCAGGTCAGCAGTCCAGAATTCACTGCACACGCCTTGCCGGTCAGAAAGCCGATAACTGGTGGCTTCGTCAGTCTCCGCAGGTACTCGGTCTAGATTTCGTCGATAATATCCGCCGTGCTGACAGAGACAATGCAATTGATGTCTATATCGGCGACGAATATGAAGATGTCCTCCGCGACGGCGAATGGCAGAAGATTTTCAAGACAAAGCCGGCAGTCTTCACAGCCGAAGAAAAGAAAGCATGGCTTGCCAAGAATACAGATGTCTGCCTCGGCTCTGATGCGTTCTTCCCGTTCGGTGACAATATCGAACGTGCAAAAAAGAGCGGTGTAGCCTATATTGCTGAACCCGGCGGTTCTATCCGTGATGACAATGTTATCGAAGTCTGCAATAAGTACAACATTGCAATGGCATTCACCGGAATCAGACTGTTCCATCATTAATCTGATTTATGAATGAGTGGAATCTTCCGCTTGCCCTGCTGGATATTGTGCCTGTGGTACTGTTTTTATTCGGATGTATCGAACTGATGAAAGCGTTCTATCCGAAAATGACACAGGCACAGTACAGCATGTTTTCGGCAGGCAGTATTATGGTATTTTTATCCGGAATGATGAAAGCCGTCTGGAAATTGATGTATGTCATGGAAATCTGTGATTATGCCATGCTGTCAGATGCGTTTTTCCCGGTGCAGTCAACAGGCTTTGTACTGCTTGCACTCAGTACGATACGGCTTGCCGGAAAGAAAAAAGACAAATCTGATTATGCAAGTTATTCAGCTGTTCCGGTAGTGGCAATCAAAATGCCGTTCATCATGCTGACATTTCTGGGGACGACAATATTTTACGGAAGTCTGTCAGCACTTGGTGTCAAGACAAAAAACAAAATGACTGTGGTCTTTTTTATCAGTGCGTATGCGTTTGATATGATTCAGGTGTTCCTTGCGTCTAAATTTGATAATTCTTCTCTGATGAACTGGCTTGCGGAAATCGTCAATACTCTGGCACAGGTCTGCCTCTGGTTAGGGGCGAAGCGTCTGAATCAGGCGTATCAGGATGAGAAATACGACTATTAAGGAGTACTGGAATCATGATACAGAAACCTGAAATTACAAAAAAACTGGCACAGATTGCCTTCTGGCTGGAAACTGGCTGGATTGTGTGCAATGTGCTTCTGATTTTTCTTGCCTGTGTTGTGCCGGTTTCGAGTACATACAGCAGCTGGGCAGATATCAGAATTCCGCTGAGTCTTCCGGTCATCTATGCGGTCGGACAGTGCTGCATGATACCGTTTGCATGGTCTTGTCTGAGAAGTTCCCTGCAGAAAGAACTTTCTGAAAACCGGGCGGAAAGCAATATCGCACTTCCGTCAGTGCTGTATTTTATCGGAATTCTGCTGAACTGGCTGATTCAGAACTTTGGCATCACATTTGCCGGCAGAGTTTTTCATGGTGCGGATGTGCTTGGTGCATTCAGTATCAGAATGCAGTATCAGCATGTTCTGAATCTTCTTCCGGTGCAGATGGCGGCACTGGTACTGGTCTGCTGTGCAGCAGCAATTGAAGCATATATTTTAAAACATAAGGAGTCTTAATTATGAAGATTTTAGTTGTCGGCGGCGGCGGTCGTGAACATGCCATTATTATGAAACTCGCCGGAAGTGATAAAAATCCGGAACTGTTCTGTGCGCCCGGAAACGGCGGTATTTCGAGATATGCGAAATGCTTTGATGTCAAGGCAACCGATATTCCCGGTATGGTGAAACTTGCACAGGAGATTCAGCCGGACTGGGTATTCGTCGCACCGGATGACCCGCTTGTCATGGGCATGGCGGATGAACTCCAGAAAGCCGGATTCAAAACTTTTGGACCCAGAGCCAATGCCGCGATTATCGAGGGAAGCAAGATTTTCTCTAAAAATCTGATGAAGAAATATCAGATTCCGACAGGTGCTTATGAGGTATTCGACAACAGTGAAGAAGCTATCGCTTATATTAAAAAACAGAATACTTATCCGACGGTTATCAAGGCGGACGGTCTGGCACTCGGCAAAGGCGTGATTCTCGCGCAGAACGAAGAAGAAGCTGTCGAAGCTGTCAAATCCATGATTGATGATAAAAAATTCGGGGAAAGCAGTTCCCATATCGTCATTGAAGAATTCCTGACGGGTCCCGAAGTTTCTGTTCTGTCGTTCACGGACGGAAAAACTGTCGTTCCGATGGTTTCTTCCATGGATCATAAACGCGCTCTGGATAACGACGAAGGTCTGAATACCGGAGGTATGGGTACTGTCGCACCGAATCCGTATTATACAGAAGCAATCGCCGCAGAATGCATGGAAAAAATTTTCAAGCCGACTATCGAAGCCATGCAGAAGGAGGGCAGACCTTTTACAGGCTGTCTGTATTTTGGTCTGATGCTGACTCCGGACGGCGCAAAAGTCATTGAGTATAACTGCCGGTTCGGCGACCCGGAAACGCAGGTCGTTCTGCCTCTGCTCGATACGGATTTGATTGATATCATGCAGGCTGTCTGGGACGGCACTCTGGATAAACTCACGGTCAACTGGAAAAATCAGAACGCGGCTTGTGTCGTACTTGCAAGCGGCGGCTATCCGGTCAAGTATGAGAGCGGCAAGGAAATCTCCGGTCTGGATGAAAAAGGTCAGGTACAGGGCGCATTCGTCTACCATGCAGGTACAAAATTCACAGATGATAAATTCCTGACCGCCGGCGGTCGCGTTCTCGGCGTGACGGCAACAGGTGATACTCTCGAACATGCTCTGAATCAGGCTTATCAGAGCGCGGAACTTATCAGTTTTGAAAAAATGCATTATCGTCATGATATTGGCAGACGCGCTTTGCAGGCGAAACAGGGGTGATGCCTGATGCATCCCAAACTGAAACGATGCTTTATTTTCGGACAGTATGCCAATATTCTATTTCTGCTGTTCGCACTGTTTGCCTATGTTTATTATTGGTCAATTGAAAGGCATGATTTGGAAATCGTCGCTCTGGAAGTCGCAGCCTATACAGTTGAAACCGGCGGATTTGTTTTCATGCTGTTTTCACTGCTGAATTTTCATAAAATAGTCCGGCACAGGTATATCATGAAAACGGCTATGCTGATTTATCTGATTACCGAAGTCGTGATTATGATTCTGGATTTTAATGCAGACAAAATTTCGTTTTATCATTCTGCTTCTATGGGACTGAATCTATGGCATTCTATCTTTTCGGCGGCGATATGTTTTACCTATCTGTCACTGGAACCGAAAAATAAATCTCTGGAAATTACGATTATTGTTACAGAAGTGATTATTCTTGCCGGCATGTTTGGCATCGTATTCGGACTGCATGTCTATGTTTCACTGTTTGCCAATGCCATTGCTTATGTTGTGTTTTTCTCAACAATGAGGTTTTTGCTGTCACAGGAAAGAATCATGATTGACTGTCACGGCGATAAAGCGAAAGTTTATCAATATAAAAGTTCGTTCTTTGATGAATAACAACTGCTGCCCCGATGCACTGCAAAGGGGCAGTATTTCGGAAACGGGGGATTTTTTTCATGAATGCAAGACTGGACTATCTGCGCGGAAAAACTGCAAAGCTGACTGATTCGCCCGGCGTATACTTGATGAAAGATAATCAGAATCAGATTATCTACATCGGCAAGGCGAAGAATCTGCACAGGCGCGTCAGCAGCTATTTCCGGAAAGATGCCAATCATCTGCCGAAAGTCGAAAAAATGGTTTCGCATGTCTGGGATTATGATTTTATCGTGACGGCTTCGGAGTATGAAGCACTGCTTCTGGAATGCAGTCTGATTAAACAGCATCAGCCGCATTATAATATTTTATTGAAAGATGATAAGGGGTATTGCTATATTAAAGTTTCGGATGAGCCGTATCCGAGAATTACCGTCGAAAAACAGAAAACGCCGGACGGTATCTATATCGGAACGTATACCAGCAGTTTCACGGCGAAAGCCGCCGTGGAAGAAGTCAACACCGTGTTCGGACTGCCGACCTGCCGGAAAAAGTTTCCGCAGAGTTTTAAAAAATCGCGTCCGTGCCTGAATTATTATATCAAACGCTGTGCCGGCATCTGTCAGGGGAATCTTTCACAGGAAGCCTATCAGGAACGCGTCCGGCAGGCGGTGCAGTATCTGAAAAACGGCAGTCAGGATTCCGTCAGAAGAATGCAGGAAGAAATGCAGAAAGCTTCTGAAAATCTGGAATTCGAGAAAGCCGCTCTGCTCCGTGACAGAATCCGCGCTGTTGAGAAAGCCGCCGCTTCCCAGAAAATTCTGGATAACCGCTTTCAGAATGCGGATATTATTGCTCTGGCAGATAATCAGGACAGATACTGTATTTCAGTACTGGTTTACCGGAACGGCAGATTACAGGATAAAATCAGCTATGAAATCAGCGAACCGGCAGAAGATTCCGTTCTGGATGCGTTTTTCATGCAGTTCTATCACCAAAGAACAGACATTCCGGAAAAGGTGCTTCTCGAACAGGAGCTTTTAGAAATGGCATTCGCTGAACAGATACTTTCGGAAAAAGCCGGGCATAAAATCAAAGTTTACGTTCCGAAAAAAGGCGACGGCGCGGAACTCGTCCGGATGGCAAAACAGAACGCCGCCGAAGCTATCGCGATTCAGGAAAGCCGCACCGGAAAGGAACTCCTCGCTGTCGAAGCTCTCGGCAAACTGTTAGGCATGTCCAAAGTTCCAAAGTATATCGAATCTTATGATATTTCCAATCTGGCATCAGATTCCATGGTTGCCGGAATGGTCGTGTTCGAGAACGGCAGACCGCTCAAAAAAGCTTATAAAAGATTCAGCATGAAAGAAAACCAGACACAGAATGACTATGCCTGTATGCAGGAAGTTATCTGGAGAAGACTTTCGCATCTGCATGATAATTCGGATGAATATTTTTCCAGAGTACCGGATTTAATTCTGCTCGACGGCGGAAAAGGGCATGTTCATGCGGTTTCGCCTGTTGTCGAGGAACTCTGTCCGGAAATCGCATTGTTCGGCATGGTGAAGGATTCCAAGCACCGCACCAGAGCCATCGCCGCCGGAGACAGGGAAATTCAGGTTTCCGGAGAAGCGTTTCAGCTGATTACCAGAATTCAGGACGAAGTGCATCGCTATTCCGTAGCGTATATGCACCAGAAGCATAAAAAACAGAGTTTTGCTTCTGACCTGACACAAGTTCCCGGCATCGGGGAAAAGACTGCTCAGAAGTTAATGCTGTACTTCAAGACCAGAGACGCTCTCTGGAATGCAGAAATTCCGGAACTCCGGAAAGCCGGGATTTCTCAGAAAACTGCCGAAAATTTATATCTTTATCTGCACGGGGAAACCGCAGATGCCTGAAATCGGATTTCTGCTGAGGGCAGTCACAGAAACATTTCTGCCGTTCGGGATATTCGTGTATCTGTTCCGGAAGCGCGGCGGCAGAATCAAACCGTATCTGACCGGCATCCTGACGCTGATGATGCTCGTCATTCCCAGAAAAATAGTATCTGCCGTGATAATTCCGGAAGAGGGAGAATGGGCGTTCCGGATTGCGGTTTCGATTCTGGTCGGCGCATTCTGCGAAGAATCCGGCAGATATCTCGCTGTGAAATATGCTCTGGCAGACTATGACAGAATGACAGCTGCGTTCTGTTACGGGCTTGGTCACGGCGGTATGGAAATGCTGGCATTGTCTCAGTATCCGTGGGAATTTTTCCTTGCAAGTCTGGGAATGATTTCCGAAAGTCCGGAACGAATGCAGATGATTTCAGAAATCCGCTTTTTCGACAGCATGGAAGCCGTTCTGGATGATTTCACTTCCATTGCCCTGCATATTGCCTGTTCGGTGCTGATTTATGTATCTGTCAGATATGAGAAGAAAAACTATTTCCTGCTTTCTCTGCTGATGCATTCGCTGATAAATATCTTGTCTCTGTATTTCGGCATTACGGGGAGCATTCTGGGGACTGCCGGAATCTGTTATCTGGCATACAGATTATATTATCAAAATAAAGAGGTGTTTGATTTATGAGAGTTATCACAGGAAAAGCAAAGGGCATCCGCCTGAAAACTTTAGAGGGGCTTGATGTCCGCCCAACTACAGACAGGGTCAAAGAGGGCATGTTCTCGGCGATTCAGTTCGACATTCCCGGCGCGAGAACACTGGATTTGTTCGCCGGAAGCGGTCAGCTCGGCATTGAAGCACTCAGCCGCGGCGCGAAACAAGCCGTTTTCGTTGACCAGTCCGCCGAATCCCTGAACGTCGTCAAGGAAAATCTCAAGAAAACCGGTCTGATTGATTTCGCTGAACTGCACCAGAAAGCCGCCGAACAGTTTCTCCGGCTCTGCCCCGATAACAGTTTCGACCTGATTTTCCTCGACCCGCCTTACCGGAATCAGATTCTTGAAAAAATTCTCCCGGAAGTCAGCAGAATCCTCAAGCCCGGCGGAAAAATTATTGCCGAACATGAAATAAACTGCAATCTTCCCGAAGAAATTTCCGGTTTGCTATTGCAAAAAAATTATTTCTATGGTAAAATAGTAGTATCAGTATTTTCTGAAAAAATAAATTCCG
>DGUB01000018.1 GCA_002393815.1 Ruminococcus sp. UBA4321
CTGAAAATTCTGCATCGCCTGACTGATATCGAGTTCCAGAACCGTGGCAGGAGTCTGATTTTGTATTCCAGAGATAAAATTCTGAAAAGAAGTTTCTGCTTCTTCCGTGCTGAATGTGAGACCGAGTTCCGGCGATTCTGTGCCGTCAAGCAGGAGCCTTGCCCGGACTGCCTGACCCTGTATCTGATTTGCAAAATTCTGAAATTCCTGTACTGCCTGCGAAATGTCAAGAGCCAGACTTGCTTTCAGGTTCTTATTCTGTGAAATAAAATTATCCTGTTTTCTCTGCGCTTCGGATGTGTTCAAATCCAGATGCAGAGTCACTTTTGTATCTCCTGTCATGATTTCGCCCCCAGTGCAAGAAAGAATTTTTCTATCTGTGATAATTTTTCTTCATAGCGTTCCGGATGTTCTCGGAATTGCCTTGTCTGCCAGTCCTCATAGATTTTCTTCTGTGATGCTGTAAATTTTTCGATGATTTTCGGGTCAGTTTCGCTCCGGATGCGCACAATCTGTCCCAGCGGCGTTTCCGGCAGCAGTCCGGACAACAGAGCCGAAAATTCGCCCCAGCTCATGTTCTGCTCCTGCCGGATTCTGATACCATACTGTGATGCAAAACTGGATTCTATCAGAGACCAGTCATCTGTGAAATCATAATATTCAAGCCGATTCGGCGGCGGATTTCTGAAATCGTTTCTCCGCTTCTTCCAGAGAAATTTCCATTGCCAGAGCCATGATGCCATAAATAATGATTTCATAGGCATGGAACGACAGATTTTTCATATTGTGAATTTCTTCCAGAGCCTTTTCACCTGCGAAATGCCTGATAATTTCGTCCATCAGTTCGCCGGTTTTCATGCCGGAAAAATTACGTTCTGTATAAGCGATAACCGTATCTTTCCGGTTATCGATTTCAAATTCTTTCCCGAAAATTTCGAGAACAGGCTTTTCCTGCTGGATTCTGTCTGTAATATTGATTCTCATAAAAATGCTCCTTTCAGCCATTCCTGATAATCCAGCGTTGACGGATTGATATAGTCCAGCAATTCTTCAAGATTTGTGTTATCATAATTAGAATTCAAAATTCATCACTCCGGGAGATAGGTTTCGGGGTTGATATCCGCCGGAACGCCCTTCCAGCCGAGCGCGGCGATTCGGGTAATCATGGCGGAAGCCTGTTCAAACGTCCAGTTTCCGACGTGCTGAAAGTCGTAGCGTTCGAGACATCGAATCTGTTTCGGCGTGGCAAGCCCGGCAGAACGGCGGCTTTCGAGGCGTTTCAGAATCAGGGAAGCTTTTCCGGCGCATTCGATTTCGTCGGGGAAGATGCCGGCTTTTTCGAGGGCTTGTTTCTGTTTTTCGGTGACGGGTGCGGCTTCCCATCCGAATGCCGGCACATAGCCGGATAAATCTTCGGACTGAATGCTCATTTCAAATTGGAGAGGGTCAACAAGCTTACGTTTCCTGCCTTTCATTTCGCTAAGCGTCTTCGCGAGGGAATCTTCGCGCTGTTTTACGACATCTTCACAGGCATCTTTTTCGACATCTTCGAGATTCATCGGACAGCCAGATTCGGCGAGTTTTTCGGTCATTTTGTCGGCGACTTCCTTGTTTTCGGCGATGAGGCAGGCAGGGCGGCAGAGTTCATGCCGTTCCGTATGCCAGAGAAAATCCAGTAACAACAGATTTTCTTTTCCGGGAGAAAGTCGCGTTCCTCTGCCGACCATCTGAGAATATAAACTCCTGACTTTCGTCGGGCGCAGAACGATAACGCAGTCCACGGACGGACAGTCCCAACCCTCGGTCAGCAGCATCGAATTGCAGAGAACGTTATACTTTCCGGCATCGAAATCAGATAAGATTTCGGCTCTGTTTTCGGATTCGCCGTTGACTTCGGCGGCACGGAATCCGTGCTGATTCAGAATGTCCCGGAACTTCTGTGAAGTCTTAATCAGCGGCAGAAAGACCACGGTTTTCCGGTCTTGACAATAATGCTGCATTTCGGCGGCAATCTGTTCGAGATACGGGTCAAGAGCCGAATCTATCTCACTTGCCTTGAAATCTCCTGCCTGAACCGATACGCCCGTAAAGTCGATTTTCAGCGGAATTGTCACCGCCTGAATCGGACAGAGATATTTTTCATGAATCGCCTGCGGAAGCGTATATTCATAAGCGAGCGAATCGAATACTTTTCCGAGATTCTGCATATCTCCGCGGTCTGGTGTCGCGGTTACGCCGAGAACTTCGGCATTCCGGAAATAATTTAAAATTCTCTGATAGCTGTCAGAAACGGCGTGATGTGCTTCATCAATGATAATCACGTCGAAATAATTCTTTGCGAATTTCGCAAGCCGTGACTCTCTCATCAGCGTCTGGACGCTTCCGACGGTAATTCTGTACCAGCTTCCTAAGCAGGATTGTTCCGCCTTCTCGACGGCACAGCCGAGTCCGCAGGCGCTCAGAATCTTATCAGCCGCCTGTTCAAGGAGTTCGCCGCGATGGGCGAGAATCAGCACACGCTTTTTCCGGCGAACACAATCTTCGGAAATTTTCGCGAATACGATAGTTTTTCCGCACCCGGTCGGCAGAACCAGCAAAGTTTTTTGAATACCGTTCTCCCACGCGGAGAGAACGGCATTTCTGGCGGATTCCTGATACGGTCTTAATTTCATCATCATTTTATCCTTTCCAGCTCGGCTGATACGGCATGAAACTTGCAGGCTGTTCGGAAAGCGGCTTTTCCTCCGCCGGATAGAATTTCTCGATTCTGTTGTTCTGATGCTCCTGTCCGTCCGTGCCGGTATACTTGTTTACGCTGACTCTGCACATACCGGTTTTACCGATGGTTTCCATCCATTTCATCTGGAAGCCCTTCTGATTTTTCTGCATCATGCCGACGGAAACGAAAAACTGACTGAGTTTCCAGACCATATTCGAGTGAAGCAGGAAGTTTTCTTTTGCCGAGCCTTCCTGACCGTCCGGCGAAATCAGCGTGAATTCGGCGATAATCTTCTTGCAGGGCGGAATCTTCGCACTGCCTTCGTGACGCGCCTGTGTGATGTTCGTCACCCGGAACTGATAGTCACCTTCGGGCAGGACTGTGAAACTTTCGGCATAGTCGATAGTGCCGTCCCATCCCATTTCTGCGTTCTGATTCTGAGAATAATAATTAGCCATAATAAAAGCTCCTTTCAAAATTTAAAAATTAATCAAACGGAAGATAATCCACACAGTGTTTCTGTACTGCTGTGAAGACTTCC
>DGUB01000105.1 GCA_002393815.1 Ruminococcus sp. UBA4321
CCATATTCCACTTGAAATTGAATCCCAGACCGCCGATATCAGTCGGCTTGGTCACGAGCGGCCATGCGGTCGATTCTTCTGCAATCATGAGGACATCCGGATGCTTGGCAAAGACAGCTTCATTCAGATTCCGGAAGAATTCCACAGCTTCCAAATTTTCATGTCCGCCGTTGATATTGGGGGTCCATTCGCCGTCTCTGCGGTCATAGTCCAGATACAGCATAGAAGCTACAGCGTCCACTCTCAGACCGTCCAGATGGAACTGGTCAAGCCAGTAACATGCACTGGAAATCAGGAAGGAACGGACTTCGCCCTTGCCGTAATCGAACACACGCGTTCCCCATGACTTATGCTCCATCTTTCTGGGGTCAGTATATTCATAGCAACATGTACCATCAAATTCATACAGACCGGAAGCATCTTTCGGGAAGTGTGCAGGCACCCAGTCCAGAATGACACCAATGCCGTTCTGATGGAACAAATCAATCATTTCGCGGAACTGGTCAGGTGTGCCGTAACGGGAAGTCGGTGCAAAATAGCCTGTGACCTGATAGCCCCACGAACCGTCAAACGGATATTCCGTCAGCGGCATGAATTCAATATGTGTATAGGACATTTTCTTCATGTAGGGAACCATCTGCTTGGCGAATGTCACATAGTCCAGAACCGTATTGTCCGGATTGCGCTTCCAGGAGTCCAGATGCACTTCATAGATATTCATCGGGCTTTTGTAGACAATCTGTTTTTTCTTCTGTTCCAGCCAGTCGCTGTCATGCCAGGTGTAGTCACTCTCATAGATTTTAGAAGCATTTGCGGGTCTTGTCTCAAAATGATTGGCATACGGGTCACTTTTCATGAGCAGTTCGCCGGAGCGTGTTTCAATGCTGTATTTATAGGCATCGAACTGAGCAAGATTTTCAATGACAGCTTCCCAGACACCGTCTGCGATGGTATGCATGGGATGAGATTCGCGCTTCCAGTCATTGAAATCACCGACAACCGAAATGCTGACGGCATTCGGTGCCCATACGCGGAAACGATGTTTTTTCACGCCGTCTTCTTCAACGGCATGTACGCCGAAGAACTTGTAACTTTCATTATTTTTCCCCTGATAGAATAAATAGAGAGGAAAATCATTCGGATTTTCAGTTGTTGTAGTATTCATGAAATCTGCCGTTACTGATGACAGAAAAATCTGTTCCGTTCCTTGTTCAACGTACCCACAGAAGAAGCTTTTTTCCCTGTGTCGGCATGGTACTCCGAAGGCGTAAATTCCCCGGTAACACACGGGTACATATTGCCTGTACAAATGCGCAGACAATACCAGTAACTTAATCCTTTCTTACTTGAATTTGCCAATCGTCTGGTTTTGGTTTCGTAAGTTTGTGAGAAAGAGTACACTGTTTCTGGTTTCCTCTATAATCTCTGTTTATATTTTACCAGAAAATAAAGAATTTTTCAAGTGTTCTTAGCCTTCGCATGAAAATTTTATATGTTTCAATAATTTTTGGAGTTAAAATTTGTACAAAATGACTAAAATATATGGAAATTTTTACCGGATTGTCACGCCGTCTGCCGAATGCTGCCGCTTTTTGCTGACAGGCACAGACACACGGCTTTCCGTCCGTGCCGCGATGACTGTCATATCGTCCCGGACTGTGCCGCCGTGAAAGACTGCTGCTTTTTCAAATACAGCCTTCAGTATCTGTTCCGGTTCGGGATTCTGTGCGAGTATCTGACGGATATAGGGATATTCCGCCTCGCTGATGCCGTCGGAAAGCAGAATCAGATAATCTCCCTTCTGTGCCTGCATCTTCGTCCGGGAAGGAGCGGCATCCGGCATCATGCCGAGCGGAAAACTTTTTGCTGTAATCTGCTGCATTTCGTTATCCCGGCAGAACAGCGAAGCCGCCGAACCGGATTTACAGAATGTCAGTTCCCCGGTATCGGCATTGAGAAATAAAATATCCAGTGTCGCGAAATTCTCGGTATTGGTTTCGGTCATCAGGAGTACATTGAGCAGCCGGACTGCCGAATCCAGAGGCATGTCACAGCTTGTCAGGTTCCGGAAGGTTTTCACGGCAATACGGGAAGCCAGAGAAGCCGCACTGCCGCTGCCCATGCCGTCCGAAATGACAAGATACTGATTTCCGGCGGCATCGGTAAACGCATCCGCATGGTCGCCGCAGCGTTCATAAGCAGGGGCATTCCGGCTCTGCACGGCATATTCCAGATGCCAGGCAGGGACTTCATAAAAACAGTAGCGCGTCAGATTCCTGTGCGAAAACGAAACCGCTTTCATTTCCGTATCCAGATGGCGGCTCAGTAATTCCTGAATCGTCGCGAGCGGAAATTCTTCCTTTCCGGAATAGACTTCTGCAATATAGCGACCGCTCCGCAGACGGCTGACGAAACAGCCCTCATCACTGACCGCGCACCGCAGGAGAATATTTTTTAATACTGCCGTTTCGGAATCACAGCAGGACATGGCTCTGCGCCGGGCAGAATCCGCCGTCAGATGTTCGAGCAGATGCAGGGATTCGAGCATCATGCCGCGGCTCTGGAGCAGTGCAGTGTTCTGCATCTGCTGGACGGTGCGCCGCTGGAGAAAGACTGTCATCATATCGGCAATGCGTCTGCGTTCCGGACAGGCTTCCAGAGTTTCGGAAGTCACAGAAGGCGTGTGCAGCATCTGCCGGAATGCCTGCTCGGTCTGTTCGGGATTCTGCTTCCAGCACCGGGAACAGTATTTGCAGTTCTGACAAAGATTCTGCCGCACCTGCTGAACAGGGTCAGGCAGTGTGCTGACCGTTAAATGCCGCATGACTGCCGAAGTTTCTTCCCGGAGTTCCTGTAATGCTGAACTGAGAAAAATTTCCTGCTGAATGACTTGTCTCTGCCCTGCCGGAACGCGCTCCGGCACAGCAATGAAATTCCGGAATTCTGTCTGACAGAATACGGCATACAGCGTACAGGATATGACAAGTTCCGCCAGAACTTTCACAATGCCGATACTGCTGTCAAATACGGCACTGCTGAATATCTGCATCAGGAAGAAGACCGGAATATAAAACGCATTCGGAATCCGGTACAGGAATCCGGCGAGCATTGCCGTCACCGGAAGGAACAGCAGCGGCATCCCCAGCGGCACACTGCACAGCACCACGCCGCAGGCAGTCAGCGCACCGCAGAGCGTTCCGGCGGACTGCCGGAACTGTCTGGAAGCCAGTAAAGTGACAGTAATTCCTGCAATTCTCCCCAGATTGCAGAACGTGAAATCCACGCCGCAGAGTGCTGTAATCGTCAGCAGATAGCAGACCGCATAAGTAAAGCTTTTTCCGGCGTTGAGTGTAATTTTCCGTTCTTTCCGGAAACTCTGTACTGCATCGGAAAGAAAATATGCCGCTGTTCCGGTCAGAAACGATTCCAGAATGTAGAACGGCAGTTTTCCGTCTGCATTCCGGAATAACAAATCTGTCATGATGCCTGCCCCGATACAGGTGACAGCCGTCAGAACGCCGGAAATCCAGGATTTTTCATTTTCACAGAAAAAAATCCGGATGCACAGCAGAGAAATCAGACAGGTCAGAAGAAACTGCATTTCTTCCGGTGCGCCCTGTATGCAGTAGGCTAACAGACTTCCCAGCAGAAGGCAGAAACCATACAGCGGACTGCATATCCCGGCGACGGCGGCGGCTAACGGCGATACTGTACCGCTGACCGTACCTATCGACAGAAGATACCCTCCGCCTGTGGCAAGCACACAGCAGAAGGGTATCAGAACCCATTCGGATTTGAGTAATTTTTTCAGCATCACAAACCAGCTCCCTGCATATAATAAATCATAAATTTATTATAACAGAAAGTCTCTGCGAAATTTGTCGAACGGTGGTGCTATATTCAGATTTTTTAATAAGAAAGTCTGATATTTCCTGCGGATTGTCGTTTTTCCGGATATTTCCGGATTTATAAAGTCCAGTCTTTTTCGGTAAATTCTCCGCGCTGATATTTCAGGTCAGTCAGCCAGAGCTGAATTTCATAACTCTGACAGTCAATCGCCCGGCGGATGAATTCATCCAGATTTCTGGTATGCAGCTGCTGCGGAAATGCTTCTATATAGTCTTTGACTGCCTGCGAATTTTTCTCAGCGATAAGCTGTAAGATAACTTCATTGAAATTATCTTTCAGATAATCGCGGATTTGCTTGTTATCCGGATATCTCCGGAACAGCCGGTACAGAATTTCATATTTCTGGTTTCCAGTCGCACACTGAATGAACTCTTTCAGATTTTCAGCGCGGACACAGCTCCGGAACGATTGCAGATAATCCGTGACATACTGCCCCTGATTGTTCCGGATAAGGCTTTTCAGAATATCATCAAACTGTTCCCGGATATACGCCTGAATTTTCTTATCGTCCTGATTCCGGAGAAACATCTGATACAGCACCGGATATTTTATGCCCGAATCCATCTTGTTTTCCAGGTCTTTTTCGACAATCATATAGATAATATCGCTTGCAGCAGAGGGAAGTCCTGCATATTCCTGTCTGCTGACTGCAATGCCGCGGCATTCCAGAAGCTCCAGAGAATTGCACGGATAAATGATATATCCCACATAGCGGACACTTTCCGGAATGACCAGATGATTCAGGTTGTTACAGCTGTTAAATGCGCTCGGTCTGATGCTTTCCAGACCGTTCGGCAGAATGAGTTCTGTCAGGCTGTCGCACTCTGAAAAGCAGTGCTGACCGATATCTTTCAGTTTTTTCGGGAAATGTATCTGTTTCAGATTTTTACAGTACCGGAATGTATAATCTTCCACTTCGGTGACGCTTTCCGGAATGGTAATTTCTTCCAGTTCAGCACAGTGTTCAAACGCGTGCCTGTAAATTCCTGTGATACTCTCCGGGATATGCACGGAAACTTTATCGACCGGACAGCGAACTAATTTTGTCAGTTTTGCTCCGTCATGTTCGTAGAGGATGCCGTCAAGGGTGACAAATTTCGGATTTTTGCTGTCAACCGTAATTTCTTTCAGATTTATGCACCCGGCGAACGCGTTCGATGCCTCGATTTCCGTGACCTGTGCCGGAATGTGAATTTTCTCCCGTCCGCCCGGACAGCAGAGCAGTTTTGTTTTTTTCTGATTGTACAGTACGCCGTCAATATCGCAGAATTCCCAGTTTCCCCGGCTGACGGAAATGCTTTCCAGTCCGAAGCATTCATAAAATACATGATAGCCGATTTTCCGAACGCTGTTCGGAATATGAATTTCTTTGAGTTCCGGATGACCGTCAAGAGAAAAGCTTCCGATTTCCGTAATGGTTGCCGGAATATCGAGAATTTCCGCATCTCTGGAAGTATAATTCCGGATATGACAGCCATCATCAATTACCAGCGGCATTTGTTCGCCTTCTTTCCGTTAGGATAAATTTATTTTATCGCTGATGCAGTTGCTTAATTTTATCAGTTCCGGCATAGTGAGGGCTTCAATCCGGACAGAAGGCGCAATTTCCGCCTGACTGAAAATTTCTTTCATCTTTTCTTTCGGAATTCCCAGAGCTCCGGCGAGAACGCCGGCAAGCTGTTTTCTTCTCTGCGAAAAGCCTGTTTTTACCATCCGGAAAAATAATGCTTCATCCTGCACGTTCCAGACATTCTCCGGATAGCGTGTTATCTGAATCACAGCAGAATCGACATTCGGCGAGGGCAGAAAGCTTCCTCTCGAAACGTCGAACAATTTCACAGCTTTTCCGTAATACGCAACTGCAACAGTGACAGCACCGCTTTCCCGGCTTCCGACAGGCGCACAAAGCCGCTGTGCCGCTTCTTTCTGCACCATGACCGTGATAGTTTTCACCGGAAGCCTGTCTTCCAGAAGCTTCATAATCAGCGGCGAGGTGATATAATACGGCAGATTGGCACAGACAGCGGCTTCCAGACCGTCAAATTCTTCCCGAATCAAATTTTTCAAATCATATTTGAGGGCATCTGCATGAATGATTTTCAGATTATCAAATTCGGCGAGAGTTTCTTCCAGAATCGGAAATAATTTTTCGTCAAGCTCCACAGCCGCGACTTTGTCGGCACGCTTCGCCAGTTCCTTAGTGAGAACGCCGACACCTGTCCCGATTTCCAGAACGCCGAACCCCGGCTTGGCATTTCCGAGTTCTGCCATCTTCGGGCAGATGCCCGGATTGATGATAAAATTCTGTCCCAGTGATTTGGAAGTCTGGAATCCGTGACGCTGCATGACTTCCCTGATATAATTCATATCCGTTAATTCCGGCATGGTATCATTCCTTTTTTTAAAATTATAATTATTTTTCAGTATAACATATTTTAGAAAAAATGTCAATTATTTCTTCACCAAAATGAATATTTTTTCCCAAAAAGTAAAAAGTATCAAAAACACAACAGATTGTTATCAAATTGTAACTTATTATTCATTTCTTTATGGCGAAGAATGTGGTATACTAGAAGTTAGACAACAGATAAAGAACCGCCGCTGTCAAGTCAGCGGCTTTGAAGATAAGAAAGGAATGAGGCATTTTGCAAAATCAAGACAACAAAGAGCAGAAAGCACAGTCTGCCGGAAAATTAGATGCTTCTAAAATGTCCGCTGCGGAAATTCTGGAAGCTGTCGGCGTATCCGGTTCGCTGGCAGACAGCCTTGTCCGCGAAAGCGAAGCCAGACAGACTGCTGCCGCTCAGAATACCGCAATGCCTGCGCCGGAATCTGACATGCAGAAACGGATTGCCGAAATTCAGAAACAAAAAATGGCAAAAATCCGTGAATCTCTTTCCGCTGCTCAGAACGAACCGGAAACAGTGTCTGCTGCCGAAACTGCTCCGGCAGAACAGCAGCCAGCCGCACAGACCAGAAAAGTTCGCGTCAAGGCAGTTGCCGTTTCTGATACAGCTGTTTCTGCCACAGATATTCCTGATGCAAGTGAACGTCAGGAAGAACCTCCCGTAACCAATATTTCCGCTGCACCTGCTGAACGTCCTGCTCCTGAACCTATGGAAATTCCGGTACAGGCTCCGCAGACTGCACCTGCTCCCAAAAAGAAACACAAGAAAAGAACTGCCGGTTACGGTGCAAAAATGGGCGTTCTTATCGGTGCAGGATGCGCCGGAGTTATCATTGCTGCTTATTTTATAGGTGCGCTGAGTTATCAGGGAAAATTCCTGCCGCGTACTTATATCAATTCGCTTTCTGTAGCAGGCATGACCACGGAAGAGGCACACGATGCCCTTCTGGAAGAAAAAGAAGTCAAGGATTTGACGCTCATCACGCCCAAGGGCGAACAGGCTGTTTTTTCGGCTGCGGATTTCAAAGCCGCTTACAGCATTCCTTCCGGTGCGCTGAATGAAGCTTCCAACGAAGGCAATTTCAACTGGGTGACAAAATTATTCAAAAGTTCGGAATATGCTGTCAAGTATGACTACACCTATTCTGAAGAAGATTTGGAAAACTTAATCAGAACGCATGACTGGGGCAGCGAAGTCTCTCAGAACGCAAAGATTGTCCGCAGCAATTCCGGAAAGTTTGAAATTGAACCGGAAACCCTCGGTGATAAGTTCGATGTCCCTGTTCTCATGAGTTATATTATGGAACAGCTTAGTGCCGGAAAGAACACCATCAATATGGAAGAATCCGGCTGTTATGAGAATTACCGCGCCAAAGTCAAGGCTTCTGATTTGGAAGATGACCTGGAAGTCTATAACCGTTATGCAAACTGCAATATTACTTTTGATTTTGATGACAGAAAGAAACTGCTCGATAATGATACCATTATCAGCTGGCTGCTCAAAAAAGAAGACGGTTCTTTCGTCACGACTTCCGGACATGAAATTCCGCTGAATCAGGATGCCATTGCCGAATATGTCGCACAGATGGCAGAAGAAACAGACACCTACGGCAAAGACCGCGAATTCTACTCCAAAAATGACGGCTGGATTACCGTTCCGTGGACGGATTCCAGCAACTACGGATGGAAAATCGACCAGAAAGCAACCGTCAACCAGATTATCGAACTGATTCAGACCAGTGACCCTGTTGTAGTCGAACCCATCTATACCAGTTACGGCAAGGGCTACACCCGCAAGACAGACGATATCGGCACGACTTATATTGAAGTGGATATTTCCGCACAGCATTTCTGGTATTACCGGGATAATGAAGTTATCATGGACTATGATATCGTATCCGGTCTAGAAACCAGTTCCAAACGGCGCACACCGCGCGGCATTTTCAAGATTCTGCGTCATTCTTATGGTGCGACGCTTGGCACTTACGCTGTAGAAGGCTATGAACAGTGGGTTGACTTCTGGATGCCGTTCACATGGGACGGCTGCGGCTTCCATGACCTGAGCCGCGGCTCTTACGGCGGCAGCGTCTATATGTACAACGGTTCGCACGGCTGTCTGAACATGCGCTGGAAAGAAGCGAAAAACCTGATTGATAATATTGAAGACGGTCTTCCGGTTATCATTCATGATTAAAATTAAAATCTGATTTTTATACAAAGCAGAGTATTTCCCCGATACTCTGCTTTTTGTAATTTCTGCACAAAAATTTTTTATAAATTTTGTACAGGATTTTCCGTAATTTTTTCACCTGTCAAACGTACTAACTAGTAACCAATTTCCAAAAAGGAGGAATCGTTATGAATCAGAATCCTTATCAGCCGAATCATAATCCCAGTCCGCCGGATGATTATTCCCGGTTTTACGGAAATCAGAATTCCGGTCAGACGAATGTTTACACATCACAGAATATTTCCGGCATGGGACAGAATCAGACAGACTATGCAAAATATTATCAGTCCCCTGCCCCGGTCATCCGCCCTCCGAAGGAGAAAAAGCCGAAACAGCCGTTCAGCCCAATTCCGCTGCTGTTGGTTGCCGGTGTGATTTTCCTGTTTTTAGGCGGTATCATCTTCCTGACGAATACATGGGATGTGCTTCCGGATGCAGTTCGTGCGTTAAGTCTGCTTTCCGCGAGTCTGGTTGCTTTCGGGGCAAACGCACTGGCAGAACGGGTTTTCAAGCTCCAGAAAACCGGACTTGCCTTCTATATTCTGGGCTGTATCTTCCTGCCGATGGCACTGGGCGGAATTGGTGTGTTCCATCTGCTTGGTGAATGGTTCTCATTCGCCGGGGACGGCGCAGGGCTGCTGTGGTCAGTCATTTGCCTGAGCGTTTCCGGTACGACATATCTGGGACAGAAGAACTATAAAAACAGTGTTCTGGTATGGCTTTCCCTTGCCGGAACTGCCGGAGCCTGGATATTTTTCAGCCTGTTCTTCTCCGTGCAGATTCTCAAAGATATCTCTTATGTGACACAGACAGGCATTTTCGGTTTCCTGACTGTTCTGTATGCCGCCGTGGCAGCCGTTCTCTGTGAACGCTATCTCCGGAAACATGCGGTTTCCTATGTGACAAAAGCCATTCCGAGCTATTTGTATATCGTCAATCTGCTGACCGCAATTGTTATGTTCCCGGTTGCTTCCGATGCGAAGCTTGCCGCCGGAATTCTTTCGGCAGTCACGGCAGTATTATTCTGCAATTACCGGTTTATCCGCAAAAACTTTCATCTGGGTATTTTCGGCTCTGTCCTGTGCATCATGCTGTCACTGTATCAGACAGCAGATTTATTCCCGGATTCAAGTGCTGACAGATTCATCTTTATGGGAATGTTCGGCGGGGTTCTGTTCATGGCTCTGCACAAGATGCCGAAACTCCGGACGGAATTCACACAGACCTATGCAAAAGCTGGAATTCTTCTCGGCAGTCTGACTGCATTCTGCCTGTGTTTTGCCAATCTGGCAGGACAGGATATTTTCTGGCTTCTGTACGCTCTCCTGATTCTAGGGATTGTCAGCTTTGCCAGAAGCGAAACATCTTCCTTGTCAAAAGAACCGCTGTATCTGACTGTACACTGTGCTGTTCTTTTCCTGACGGCGGAGTATACCCGTGACAGCAATCTGTTATTATTCGCGCTGGTTCTTTCGGCACTGCTTCTGCTGGCACAGGCAGTTATCCGGAGAAAACTCTGGATGCTTTCCCTCGCGATTCTGACGAGCGGTGCAGTTCTGCTCCTGAATCTGGAACATCCGGAAATTACACTGCTCTGGCTGTGTACTGCCGGAATGCTCGGCGGTCTGATTTATGCCAACAGAACATGGCGTTTTGTTCTGGAACGCTGCTGTGCATGGGGATTTCTGGCATTTCTGACACCGGCACTGGAGAAAACTTTCTCCGAATTTATCGACAGCAATACAACTGCATGGATTCTGACGCTTGCGATTTCCGGACTGCTGTATCTGACCGAAACTTTTGTCTTCTGGAAAGATTTGCGCCCGAACGCTACCAAGCCTTATCTTGAAATCGAATCGCTTCTGCTGTCTGTGATTGCAACATTGGGCTATCTGATTGATGATGATACATCCGGCGGATTTGCATTTCTGCTGTTCCTGCTGCTTCTGGTATTTGCAGGCGGATTTCTCCGGAAAAAGAACAACGCGATTGCGATTCCGCAGCTGATTATGTCGTTTATCATTGCCGATTCCCTGCTTCATGATGAAGATTCTGCCGGAATTAAAATTACACTGTATCTTGTTCTGCTGCTTGTTTATGCCGGAATGGGCAGACTGCTGCTTCCGAAGGGCTTCTACAGTCACGAAGACGGCGAAATGCAGGTTGACTGGGCTTTGCTTGCTGGAAGTATGCCGGTATTCGGCGCGGCAATTGCAATTGACTGGCATCCTTCTATTTTAATCTGCCTGTTCTTAGCAGTGTATTCGCTTCTGTACATCGGCAGAGTGGAGAACAGATTCATCCCGACGCTGATGGCATCGGCATTCAGCTGTCTGACCATCTTCTTCCATAACGTGAATGACCCGTTCCAGATTTTCACATTCCTGCATGACAGTGAAATGAAAACGCCGCAGGTATTGTTATATCTGTTTCCTCTGCATTTGTTTATCCTGTCACTGCTGTGGATTCTTCCGCCGAAGCACAAAGAAAATGTGCATAAGGCAAGATTCGCTATGTACTGCTTCACTATGCTTTGTCTGCTGATTGTCAGCCTGAATTTCAAGAATGCTGCTGACGCGATTCTGCTGATGGGCTTCAGCTTTGCAATTCTGATGGGAAGTTTCTGGGTCAAGAAACTCCGCTGGTTCACGCTGGGGTTTGCGATTCTGTTCCTGACGACCCTCCGCCTGACATGGAAATTCTGGACATCTCTGCACTGGGGCATTTATCTGTTCTTAGCAGGCATTATCCTGATTGCCGTTGCTTCCTACACGGAATACAAGAACAGATATTATGCAGAACATCCGGACGAACCGAAAAAGAAAATGGATTTCTTCAAAACATGGGTATGGTAAGATGAAAACCGGAAAAATTCTGTTCGGGATTCTGTCGGCTCTGTTCTTTATCGGCGTAATGTATGCGACGGAACAGATACTTCGTCCCGGCTATCTGGTGAAAAGTCTGATAAAGCTTTCTGCTGTCGGAGTGATTCTGCTGTCTTACTGCGGAATCTTCCGGCAGAAGCTGAAAGATGCCGTTTATTTCCGGAAAATGAAACCGGCTAAGAATCTGTATCTTTTCATGACGGCAGTATTTTTCGGAATTCTGACAGTATTCTTTCTGATAAGAAACTATCTGGATTTGCCCTCTATCCGGGAGAATCTTGTCACGAAAGAACAGCTCACGAAACAGAACTGTCTGTTTGTATTCGCGTATATTGCAGTCATCAATTCATTTCTGGAAGAATCGCTGTTCCGCGGACTGCTGAGTCATCTTTTCAAGGATAATCCGAACATTGGCATTCTGTTCAGCGCGGCAGCATTTTCGGCATATCATCTCGGCATTATTGATAACTGGCTGAATCCGGCAATTTTGATATTCTGCATGATTGGCTTGTTCGCCGCCGGAATTTTTCTGCAATGGGTCTGCAATCACTACGAAAGCCTGAAAGCAAGCTGGCTTGTTCACGGCTGTGCGAATCTGGCTATCAATGCGATTGGCTTTATTCTGATATATTTCTATGAGTGAGGTAATATCTCATGTATATTTTTCCGAATTTTGTCGTATTGATGGGTTTTCTGGTCTGGCTCAATTTGGGATGCAATTTAGCAGATATTGTGTTTTCCCTGCCGTTTCTCTGTATGGGAGCAGTTTCCGGCATTCTGACAGCGGCACTGGATATTGATGTCACACCTTATTTCAAAGTCAGAAAAACATTTTTTATTTTATTGCAGATATTTTTTACAGTTCCCCTGCTCCTCTTCTTTATTTTGGGAAACACCGGATTCATTTTCAGAATGCCCGGAATTTTGCTAAAAATAAATGATTTTCTGCCTTGTATCTATCTGAACTCTCCATATGTTCTGTTTGTACTGGAAAGTATTTGTTTCTTAGAAATGAAACTCTGGAAACACCCCAAGGAATTATTTGTGATTCTGCTTTCTGACCCATGTCTTGCGGCATTTCTGGCGGTTCTCGTTATCAGAGTCATGAATTCAGCCCGTATATAAAGCAAAAGCTTCTGCAAACTCTTTTCGGAGTGCAGAAGCTTTTATAATAGATGGAGGTGTTTTCCTTATTTGTTCAGCAATTGTTTTTTGAGCAGAATCAGGTCATAGATGTTGACAACATTGTCATTGTTCATATCTGCGGCTTTGTCGACTTTTACACCGTCTGTGCTTCTGCCGAGCAGATATTTCTGCAATGCAACAATATCCAGAACAGTGACCTGTCCGTCCTGATTCAGGTCGCCGGAGGTATTGGTTTCCGGTTCTGCGCCGTTTTTCGGAACGGCATACACGCCGTAAACAGTCATCGGTTTGGCAGTGGCACTCATATAGAGATTTTCTTCTTCTTCGAGTGTATAGTCTTTGCCGGAAATTGCAGAAACCAAATCTTCATAAGTGAATACCGCTGTGAAAGGCGTATTTGTATCAGATGCATAGACATAATCCCATGTAGATTTTGTTTCATCTTCTTCATCCTGAATCTGGAGTACAAGTGCCGGGTCGCCTGAGGTATTGCAGAGCATGACAAAGTCATAATTTTCATTGGCATAATTCTTCCATTGTTCCAGAATAGAGGGTTCCCAGTCTTTCAGTTCCAGACCCTCTTCCGATTTATAGAGTTCTTTCCAGTTGTCACCAATGGAAATATTATCCCAGCTGAATTCTAAAGTAGTATAAGCAGGAAGTGTCGGGGTAATACCATAAACGCTCATCATGGCTTCAATCACGGGAGCAGACTGCGGATACCATGTATTTGTGGCTCTGTATACATAGCCGTGCGCCTCACCGTCACTTCTGGAAACAACATTGTTATCCCACAGAACGCAAGGAATGCCTGCATCCTTCGCTTTGGAAAGATAGGATTTTGCCCAGCTGCATCTGGATTCTGTATTATCAAAATCAGAAGCACTGAATTCGCCGATAATGATGGGCGTATTCTTTTCATCAGAAATCTGCTTCATGCTATTGAAGAACGTTGTCAGGGAATATTCATAGTCTTCGCCCCAGCCGCTCTTTCCGGGGAATTCATGATTTGCCTTGTTATCCGTTGCCATGGTGAAATAATACGGCAGATATGCATGAACGGAAAGTGCAACATTTCCGGCATTCTCCGGAATTGCGATATTTCTGACAGCAGTTGCATCAGAAGAAGCAGCATAGCCCGGAAGCATCAGCACTCTTTCCTGATTGGAAGCAGAACCCTGACTTCTGACAGTATTCACGAAAACAGCATTCAGGTCATTGATATATTTTGTTGTGTAGCCGTTGTCTTCTGTACCGTTGCCCCACTGATTCACGCTGGGATTTCCGGTCTGACGGGGTTCGTTCATGCCCTCGAAAATCAGGTGCTGGTCATAGTCTGCGAATTCAGCAGAAACCTGTGTCCAGATATCGCCTAATTTTTTAGCGGCGACAGCATACGTTTCATCTGTGAATACTTTTTCATTGATGAAATCTTCATGATGCACGTTCAGGATGACAAACATATCCTGATTGTAGGCATAATCGACAGTCTGCTTGACATAGTCCATCCACTCGCTGTTGACAACATACATCTGACTGGATTCATCATATTCAATATGTTCATACCAGGTTGTCGGGATTCTGACAGTATTGAAGCCGCCAGCCTTGACGGTGTCAAACAGTTCCTGAGTCGGTTCAGGATTGCCCCATTTTGTGACGAATCTTCCTGGTGCAGTAGTGCTTTTCAGACCGGTAGTAGCCACATCGAGCGTATTGCCGAGGTTCCAGCCGATTGTCATCTGAGAAACGATTGCCTGTGCATTCTGCCCGGTCAGGGAAGCGGCTTTGGTTTCGATTGCGGATTCCGGCAGATATCCCACGCCGGCGGCTGTCAGTGCAGCAACAGCAGCAACGGCGGTGAATCTGCGCATAGCTTTCTGATTTTTCATAACAAATTCCCCCAAGAATTTAAAATTTTACCTCTTTATGAAAACGATTGTTTTCTTCTGTGATTTTATTATATAATTAAAATGACAAAATGTCAAGACATTTTATGTATTTTTTGCACAAAAATTATGTAAATTTTTTATAAATAAAATCGAATCTGAATTAATTCATAATTTATACAAAAAAGCGAAGTCCGGCAGAAGCACCGGACTGCTGAAATTTACTGCATTCGTTTTTTTCTGATTCCGACGATAATAACAATTCCGCCGAGCAGGAACATTCCCAGACACAAGCCGCCCTGCAAAAGTCGGGTTCTTGTGGTATTAATAGAATACCCCGTGAGCGTGATGCCCTCTTCATCAAAGTCCACACCTTCAAAGTATTCGCTGAGATAGCCATTCATCTCACTGTCATTGAATTCCAGATTGCCCGTAAGTGTCACAGGCACGGGCTGAACGTCTTCATCCTCGGAATAGGTTGCATCCGTCAGGAGATTCATTGCCATAATCGTATCTTTTCTGCTGATTTCCGCAGAGATAATCATATCATTCTCGGTCAGTACGGCAAACTGCTGTGTTTTTCCGGTGGGAATAAATCCGTAATATTCATTGGTTTCGGCATAGTTTCCGAGCGATACCCAGCAGGTATATGTTACATACTGATGTTCCGGAATCTGTTCGTTATTTTCAAAAACTTCATTTAAGTCGACTGTATTTCCTGCGAAAATATAACCTGCATCATGCACTAACAGGACAATTCCCATAATGCTCAGAAACAAGCCGAATATGATGGTAAAAACGGGACGCATATTTTTCTCCTTTAAATTTATAACAATGTTTCAAGAAATGCTTTTGCTTCGGTCAGGCTTGCAAATTTTTTCCAGCTGAGTGCGACAGTCTCCTGATTTTCCGGCTGAATATCCGGAATATGAATCGGATAGGTTTTTGCTCTGTAAGCACTGCGGATGCCGTTGACGGAATCCTCAAAAGCCAGACAGGTCTCCGGAGAAAGTTCCAGTGCTTTGCAGGCTTTCGAGAAAATTTCCGGATGGGGCTTGCCGTTCTGCACCATATCGCCGGTGATGACTTTATCGAAATACTGTAACAATCCGGCTCGTTCAAGCTGTCTGCGGACGGTTTCCTCTCTGGTGGAACTTGCCACGGCAAGGCGGATATTTCTGGATTTGAGGAATTTCAGAATTTCTTCCGCACCCTCTTTGACGGGAAGATTCTGTGCAAGGGCTTCTTTTGTCAGATTCCGGGCAGTTTCCAGAAAATTCTGATAATCGAAATCTTTGCCGTAAGTCTTTTCAAAGAAAGCAAGCGTACTTTCCCGATTCAGACCGATGCAAGCCATTTTTGCCCTCTGGACATCAGCGAAGCCGACAAGTTCGGCAGCTTTGTCCCACGTTTCGGAGCAGACACGCTCGGTATCCAGAAGCAGACCGTCCATATCGAACACAGCACCCCGGATTTCTGCCGGACTGCCGAACGGGAAAATTCTTGTTCCGGGAAAATGCTTTTCATAGAGTTCAAACAGCGTCCACTGAAACATGTACGGAATCACCTGATGCGTATGCAGAAGGGCTTCCCATTCGGGTTTGGTCACCCATTTTGCTTCGGCAACTTCTTCGGGCTGAAGTTTCAGTTCCAGATGTTCGGAATCTATCTGTGCAATCCAGTAATCATCCCAGATATTATAGTTCCGGAACGAGAAAATCGGCTCTGTGCCGGTAAAATCCAGATGCAGACCGAGTTCTTCTTCGGCTTCGCGGGTGACAGCGGAACGGCTGTCATCGCCTGACTGTGCAATGCCGCCGAGGGAGATATCCCACATATCCGGCCAGCTCGCCTTATTTTTCACACGTTTCTGCACCAGAAATCTTCCCTGCTTATCGAACAGCAGCAGATGAATGACTAAAATAAATTCATCTGGTTTTCTGGGCTTGCCTCTCTGGACAGTTCTCCCCGTCAGATTTCTGTGAATGTCATAAATATCCTGATATTCCGGCATGATATAAAACCTCTTTTCCTGATTTTTTTTATTATAGAACTTTTCCGGCAAAAAGTCAAGCGGGATACAGAATTCTATAAAAAATTCATAATTTTTTAAAAAAATCTTCTTGATTTCTGTATAGATTATGTTATAATAAATAGTAATATTTTAAATTCAGAAGGAGGAATTTCCCATGGCAGACAACAACCTGACCGAACTGGTGTTTATTCTCGACCGCAGCGGCTCTATGAGCGGACTGGAAAAAGATACTATCGGCGGCTTCAACGGCATGATTGAAAAACAGAAAAAAGAAGAAGGCAAAGCCTTTGTCACAACGATTCTGTTCGATGACAAAATCGAAACACTGCATGACCGCGCAGACCTGAAAGAAATCCAGACGCTTACCGACAAAGATTATACTGTCCGCGGCATGACGGCTCTGCTGGATGCTGTCGGCAGTACTATCAATCATATCAGCAATATTCATAAATACGCCCGTCCGGAAGATGTGCCGGCACATACCATGTTCATCATCACAACCGACGGCATGGAGAACGCAAGCCGTGAATTCAATTATCAGAAAATCAAATCCCTGATTGAAGAAAAGAAACAGCTCGGCTGGGAATTTCTCTTTATCGGCGCGAACATCGATGCTGTTACAGAAGGCGCAAAACTCGGAATTTCGGCAGAACGTGCCGTCAGATACGCTTCTGACAGCATCGGCACACGAACACTTTATGAAAACATTTCCGCGCCTATCTCCCAGATGAGAAGCAACCAGAAAATTTCTGACGTATGGCGCAAAAACATCGACAACGACAGAAAAAAACGCGGAAAATAACAAAAACTGCCGGACAATCCGGCAGTTTTTTCAGGAACGCTTACTGTGAAATGCTTCATCCAGAATGACGGTCAGCATCACAACAAGAAGCTCATCAGAATCGTTTATGATTTCCATTTTGTAGGAATCCCCGACAGCAATGATTTTCTTTCTTACTACTGCATACACATTTTTCTGTTTGTCGATGAATTTAAAATTCATACCGAGTGCATCACCGTCCAGTTTCCAGCCGCGAGCGTCATAATCCATATCCTTTTCTTCCAGAAGTTTCAGCACTTTCTGCTGCATTACTAAATTGACAGCCATTTCTTTGAAACTCCAATCTGATTATTTTTGAACCGTTTTGATTCGCTTTTATTTTAGCACAGCTTCATAAAAATGTCAATGTTTTCCGTTTAAATTCAGTTATCTACACAAGAAAAGCACTATTATTTTTTTGTGATATTACACAAATTTCTTGTTTTTTTACAGTCCCCTCCGCCGAACAGAAAAACGCGGCAAATAAAAAATTATCCCCTGAATGTCAGAGGATAAATTTTTACATCAGCGGTGCAATCAGCTTCATGATGCTGCCTGTGATTTTATAGAACAGCTTTTCATGGCGGATAGATTCCGGGCTGACTTCGCGGCATTTTTCGAGCGTCTGCTGAAAATCGGCTTCGATTTCCGGAATGCAGGAATTTTTGTAGAGATAGGTAGCGCATTCAAAATGATGATACAGACTGCGGTAATCCAGATTGATAGTTCCGACAACTGCTTTTTCATCATCACTGACGAATACTTTCGCATGAACAAAACCGGGTATATATTCATAAATCCTGACCCCGGCGCGGACAAGTACAGAATAATGCGACTTTGCAAGGGCATAGGCGGCTTTTTTATCCGGAATGCCCGGCAGAATCAGCCGGACATCAATGCCCCTCTGCGCTGCGAATTTCAGAGCAGCTTCCAGTTCGTTGTCAAGAATCAGATAGGGTGTCATGATATGGACATAATGCTTGGCGCGGCTGAGAATGTCCATATAGACATTTTCGCCGACATGCTGCCCGTCCAGAGGGCAGTCACAGTAAGGCATGACATAACCGTCCGTTTTTTCATGCGGTACAAAATCCAGAAACTTATCCCACTGCATTTCCTGTTCCGTCATATTCCACATCTGGAGAAACATCAGCGTAAAACTCCGGACGGCTTCGCCTTTGAGCATGACAGCCGTATCTTTCCAGTGTCCGAAGCGTTCGATATGATTGATATATTCATCTGCCAGATTCACGCCGCCGTTGAATGCCGTCACCCCGTCGATGACTAAAATTTTCCGGTGGTCGCGGTAATTGAAATATGTCGAAAGAAAAGGCGAAATCGGCGAGAACGGCTTGCACCTGATGCCGAGTTTTTCCATCCGTTTCGGATAATCTGCCGTCAGGGTAGACATTTCGCACATACCGTCGTACATGACGCGGACATCTACACCCTGCGCGGCTTTTTCTGCGAGAATTTTCAGAATGCTGCCCCACATGAAGCCTTCTGCAATAATAAAATATTCTAAAAAAATAAATTTTTCTGCTTTTTTGAGTTCTTCCAGCACTGCCCGGAATTTATATTCCCCCAGTGCGAAATATTCCACTTCCGTATTTTCATACAGCGGAAAACAGCCTGTCCGGTTGAGATAATAACACAAATCATCCGTTGCAGAACTGACAATCTCCGGTTTCCGGAGCGTTTCCTGCTTCTGGAGAAGTTTTCCTCTGGTATCTTCAATCATTTCCGTCATTCTGTCCCGTTCCAGCCTGTGTCCGATATCTGCTTCTGTAAACCACAGCATGACCGATGCCGGCACTGGAAACAGCATCATCAGCACCAGCCAGGTCAGCTTGGCACTTGCGTCCATCTCATTCCGGAACAGATAAAAAACCATCAGCACGGCAAAAACCATCTGCGCACCGGCGAACCACTTGAAATACTCACTCAGCCACCGGTAAGCCGTCAGCAGCAGATTCAGTTCCAGAATCAGCAACAGCACGACAATTCCCACACGGCTGAACACCAGACGCAGAATCCCCTTTCTCTGCCTTGGAATCAGCCGGAGCAATTCTTCTTCTGGTTCGTTTGTCTTCATGCGTTTCACCTCCGGATTAAAAAACCGGTATGCTTCTGGCATACCGGCTTTCTTTCAGCTTATCAAATCAAACTCAGTCTACCAGTTTGATGATTGCCATTTCGGCAGCATCACCGCGGCGCGGACCTGTCTTGATAATCTGTGTATATCCGCCCTTGCGGTCAGCATATTTCGGCGAAATTTCGTCGAACAGCTTCTTTGCAACAGCTTCCTTTGTCACATAGGAATATACCTGTCTCTTGCTGTGCAGGTCAGTATTCTTTCCCAGTGTAATCATCTTTTCCGCAACGCTGCGTACTTCCTTTGCTCTTGTGACAGTTGTTTCCACCTGTCCGTTTTCCAGCAGGAATGTTACCATAGCTCTGAGCATAGCGGTTCTGTGAGCAGTCGTTCTGCCCAGTTTTCTTGTACCCGGCATTCGTATTCAACTCCTTTGCGAATATTAAATCATCTTGCGTTCTCTCAGTCTTCTTCCGAAGAGAGGTCAAAGCCCAGGGACTGGAGCTTTTCTTTCACTTCGTCGAAAGACTTCTTGCCCAGATTACGCACTTTCATCATTTCTTCCTCGGACTTGTTAATCAAGTCGTCTACCGTATTGATGCCGGCACGCTTCAGGCAATTGAAAGAACGTACCGACAAGTCAAGTTCCTCAATGGTCATCTCAAGGATTTTTTCCTTGCCCTTGTCGTCTTTCTCTACGAGAACTTCGGGAATGCACGCTTCGTCTGACAAATCGACGAACAGTTTCAGATGCTCGTTGAGGAGATTGGCTGCCTGTGACAGAGCCTCTTTTGCAGAGATGGTACCGTCTGTCCATACCTCCATCGTGAGCTTGTCATAGTCGGTGACCTGTCCGAGACGTGTATTCTCCACGGTATAGTTCACCTTTAAAACAGGAGTATAAATGCTGTCTACGGCAATTACATCCAGCGGCATGTCCTGCATCTGCTGCTTGTTGCGTTCAGCGGATACATAGCCTCTGCCCTTGTCGATGGTAATTTCCATATGAAGCTTTGCATCTTTGCCCAGAGTTGCAATATGCATCTCGGGGTGCAGAATTGTCACTTCAGAATCTGCTTCAATATCGCCCGCTGTGACTTCGCATTCGCCTTCAGCGTCAATCAGAAGTGTTTTGGGACCGTCGCCGTATAATTTGGCAGTCAGTCCTTTCAGGCTCAGGATGATTTCTG
>DGUB01000049.1 GCA_002393815.1 Ruminococcus sp. UBA4321
GTCAGTGCAGTGTCGGCGTGGAATCAACTGTTATCTGCTTCGATGATGCACAGACGATTCATATCCTCCGCCCCGGTCTGATTTCCAGAGAAGATTTGATTCCCTATGCAAAATCTGTCTATGTTGATAAAGCTGTCTTTGAGCAGACCGCCCCGGATGTGAAAGTCGCTTCCCCCGGCATGAAATATAAGCATTACTCCCCGAAAGCAAAGATTCTCCCCGTAGATGCGCCGGATTTCAAGACTTTTGAAAACTATGTCCGTCAGCATCAGAATGCCGGTGTCTGGTGTCTGCTGTTCGATTCCGACCCGGAAATCAGCGGCATTCCCTGTCTGCATTACGGAGATGATGGCATTCATCAGGCACATGATTTATTTTTCCGCTTCCGGGAACTCGACGAACAAGGCGCGGAAACCGTCTATGTCCGTATGCCGGAGCAGTCAGGCGCAGACCTCTCCGTCTATAACAGGCTCATGCGTGCCGCCGGATTCGAGGTGATTCGCTTATGATGGAACCGCATACTATTGTTGTCGGGCTGACTGGTCAGACCGGCGCGGGAAAAAGTACTGTTTCGGAAATTTTCGTCAGGCATGGTTTCATGCTGATTGATGCCGATAAAATTTCTCATGAAGTTGTCGAACCCGGTATGCCCTGCCTTGCCGAAATTTTCGATTATTTCGGTGATTCTGTCAGAAATCCCGACGGCAGTCTCGACCGGAAAGCCCTCGCGAAAATTGTCTTTACTGACAAGAAAAAACTCGAAAGTCTGAACAGTATCTGCTATCCGTTTATTACAGAAGAAATCTTCCGGAAAATCAATCAGTTTGCCGAACAGGAATGTCATTTTATTTTACTGGATGCGCCGACGCTCTTTGAAAGCCGGGCTTCTGATTTCTGTGATATGATTATTTCCGTGGTGGCGAATCCGGAAATCCGCTGTGCCAGAATCATGGCTCGCGATGCCATGTCTGAACAAGCCGCCAGAGAACGCATGAACGCCCAGCTTGATGAAGCATTTTTCATTCAGCATTCGGATTATGTGATTCATAACAACGGCAATCTGGAACAGCTCTCTGACCTGTCCGGAGAAGTCGCCGACAAAGTCAAGATTTATTTATCAAATTAAATATTTAATTTTTCAGAAAGAAGTGTTTACTATGCCTAAGAAAACCAAAGATGAAGTAAAAGCCCTGAAAGAACAGCTGTTCGCACAGAACAGACACGCCGCACAGCGCATGGACGAATTAGAACTCCAGACCTGCAACAAGTTCTGCGAAGATTACAAGGCGTTCATGAATACTGCCAAGACCGAACGCGAAATCAATGCTTTTGTAATTGATGAACTTCAGAAACAGGGCTATCAGGAATTTCAGCCCGGCATGAAGCTGCATCCCGGAGATAAAATTTATCTCAACAACCGCGGAAAAGCCGTTATTATGGCAACCATCGGCACAGCGGATATCCGCGAAGGCGTTCGTCTGTGTGCGGCACATATTGATTCTCCCCGTCTGGATATGAAACAGCATCCGCTGTATGAAAATCAGGAAATCGGCTATTTCAAGACGCATTATTACGGCGGAATCAAGAAATATCAGTGGACGACCGTACCGCTTTCCCTGCACGGCGTTATCGTGAAGAAGGACGGCTCGAAAGTAACTGTCCGCATCGGCGAAGACGAAGAAGACCCGGTATTCTATATTACTGACCTGCTTCCGCACCTCGCTGATGAACAGATGAGAAGAACCGCTCCGCAGATTATCAAAGGCGAAGAACTGAATATTGTTATCGGTTCTATGCCGTTCAAGTCCGATAACGGAAACGAACTCGTCAAGCTTGCCTTAATGAAATTACTGAACGAAAAATACGGCATTACCGAAGAAGATTTCCTCTCTGCCGAACTGGAAGCTGTTCCGGCTTACAAGGCAAAGGATGTCGGCTTCGACAGAAGCCTGATTGGTGCTTACGGTCATGATGATAAAGTTTGTTCTTATCCGGCATTCCGGGCATCTCTGTCTGTTACTGCGCCGGAACATACCAGCGTTGTTATCCTGACCGATAAGGAAGAAACCGGAAGTGACGGCAATACCGGACTGAAATCTTCTTATCTGAAATATTTCCTCTGCGATTTAGCGGAATGCTTCAGTGCAAACGGCAGAGCCGTCATGAGCGCATCGAAATGCCTGTCTGCCGATGTCAATGCCGGGTTTGACCCCACTTTCCCGGAAGTTCTGGAAAGAAATAACTGCGCGTATCTGAATCACGGTGTCTGCGTGACGAAATTCACCGGCGCAAGAGGAAAATCCGGTACTTCTGATGCTTCTGCCGAATTCGTCGGCGAAGTCAGAAGAATTCTCGATGACGGCGGCGTTATCTGGCAGACCGGAGAACTCGGCAGAGTTGACCTTGGCGGCGGCGGTACTGTTGCGGCTTATATCGCCAATCTGGATATTGATACTATCGATATCGGCGTTCCGGTGCTGTCGATGCATGCACCTTATGAACTCGTTGCCAAAACAGATGTCTGGGCGGCTTACAGAGCGTTTAAGGTCTTTTTGGAATCCTGACGGTGAACAGCATGGGAAATTATACCGTCAGCTTCTACGACAAGAACATGAACCGGATGTTTTTCCGGCATTTTGAAAATGTGACAATTCAGGAAATGGATAATTATATCCGGATTACTGACAAAGACGAAAATCTGCTGATGCTGATTTCCGTCTGCGCCAATACGGTGATTATCGAATCAGACAACGCCTATTTAGCTCAATAAACAGAAAGGAATCCCCGATGAAACTGATTTCATGGAATGTCAACGGATTCCGGGCAAATCTGAACAAGGGTTTTGAAGAAAACTTCAAAGCCCTTGATGCAGATATGTTCTGCATTCAGGAAACAAAAATGCAGCCGGAACAGGTGACAACAAAATTCGACGGATATGAACAGTATTTCAACAGTGCAGTCAAGAAGGGCTATTCCGGAACGGCACTGTTCACGAAACAAACGCCCCTGAAGGTAACATTCAATTACGGAGTTCACACTGATGAAGGCAGAACCATCATCGCCGAATATGAAAAATTCCGGCTGGTGAATATCTACGTTCCGAACGCACAGCGTGAACTGACACGGCTCGGATACCGTATGGAATGGGAAGGCGATTTCCGGAAGTTCATGCAGGAACTGGATAAGGACAAGCCTGTCATCATCTGCGGTGATATGAATGTCGCGCATCAGGAAATTGACCTGAAACATCCCAAAGCGAATATCGGCAACGCTGGATTCACAAACGAAGAACGCGGAAAATTTACAGAATTATTATCTGCCGGATTTACGGATTCTTTCCGGTATCTGCATCCAGACCAGAAAGATGCCTATACATGGTGGTCATACATGCATCAGGCAAGAAGCCGGAATGTCGGATGGAGAATCGATTATTTTCTTGTCTCGAACCGGATTGCAGATAAAATCAGCAAAGCGGAAATCTATCCGGAAATCCTGGGCAGCGACCATTGTCCGGTAGGTCTGGAAATTGACTTGTAAAATTTAACTTAATGAAAGGATTGATTGTTATGAAAAAAGAAAAGACTGGAAAGAAGAAACTCACGCTGTTTTATGTTCTCGGCAGTCTCGTTGCAGGTCTGGCAAGTCTTCTGTTTCTGCCTGTGCTTCTGGATAAGCTGACAAGCAAGGCTTATCACATCATGTATCCGGACAAGCAAAATGACGACGAATTTGATGCTGAATAAGAAAGGGTGATTTGTTATGGAATATCATCCCGAACAATTAGCTGCAAAATGCATTCAGGAAATCAATCAGAAAATCCGGAATCTGAATAAATTAAATATTGTCATTCTGGGAAAATCGGGTGTCGGCAAGAGTACGCTGATTAATTCCGTATTCCGCGAAAACCTCGCCGAAACCGGAATCGGCAGACCTGTCACACAGGAAATCAGAAGCTATACAAAACCGGATTTTCCGCTGACTATCTACGATACGCCCGGTTTTGAACTCAGCAAGGAACAGCAGGACAGAACTAAACAGGAAGTTCTGAAGCTTATCCGCGACGGGGCGGCTTCGGAAGATGTCAACAAAGCCATTCATTGTATCTGGTACTGCATCAATGTCGGCTCAAACCGGACATTCGACAGCTTCGAGGAAGAATGGCTCAGAACATTCACAGAAGAAAATAAAATCACCAGAGTGCCGATTTTTATCATTCTGACGCAGGGCTGTCCGAAAAAGAAGGCTCTCGAAATGCAGAAACTGGTAGAAGCAGAGAATTTTCATATTAATAAAGTCGTTCCGGTACTGGCGCAGGATATGGAACTTGATGAAGATTATACCGTCAAGGCTTACGGACTTGACACGCTGATTGAACTCATGACAAGCGTACTTCCGGACGATTTACAGGACACGTTGCAGAACGTGCAGAAAGCTTCTCTGGAAGCAAAAAAAAAGAGAGCGCACGCCATCGTCGCGGCTTCCGTCACCGCGGCATTTGGTGAGGGTTTTGTTCCTGTACCGTTTGCGGATGCTTCTATGCTCGTGCCGACACAGGTCACCATGCTTGCGAGCATTACGGCAGTATTCGGCATGAATATCAGCAAAAGTCTGCTGACCTGTTTTGTATCTTCGACTATCGGTGCAGGCGGTGCAACGATTCTCGGCAGAACGATTGTTTCCAATCTGCTGAAACTGATTCCCGGCGTGGGAACTGCCGTTGGCGGAACGATTTCCGGCGCGACCGCCGGACTGCTGACTACTGCGCTCGGTGAAGCCTATATCAAAATTCTGGAAATGATTTTCAAGGGCGAAATGCGTCAGGAAGAACTTGACACCCCGGAAGGCAAAAAGAAAATCAAAGACCTGTTTCTGGAAATGCTCAAAAAGAAAAAATAAGAAATCAAGGGTGATACTATGCTGCTCAAAGCAGTGAAGATAAATAAAATCTACAACGGCGTGAAATTACTGTCAGATATTGACTTGCAAATTGAAGATAATGACAGAATCGGCTTAATCGGCGCGAACGGATGCGGAAAATCCACTTTATTGAAGATTCTGCTCGGACAGATTCTGCCCGACCATGAACAGGAAGGCGACGGACAGATTATCCGCGCCGCCAAGACTTCTGTCGGCTATCTGGCACAGTCCGCCGCACTGGATTCCAGTCTGACCGTCTGGGAGGAAATGCAGAGCGTCTTTTCTGAATTGCTCGAAACACAGGAGAAAATCCGGAAGCTTGAACAGCAGCTTACCAATCATGATGAAAAAATTCTGGAAGAATATGACAGGCTTTCCGCATGGTTTCAGATGAGCGGCGGCTATGAAATCGAAGTGAAAATCCGGACAGTTCTGTTCGGTATGGGTTTTACACAGGAAGAATTTCACCGGACAGTTTCCGGATTCAGCGGCGGCGAGAAAACAAGGCTTGCCCTCTGTAAGCTGCTTCTGGAATCTCCGAATCTGCTGATTCTTGACGAACCGACCAATCATCTGGATTTTGAAACGATTCAGTGGCTGGAAGACTATCTGCAATCCAGCCGGAGTGCGCTCCTGATAGTTTCGCATGACCGCTATTTTCTGGATAAACTCTGCACAAGCATCTGCGAAATCGAACGCGGCAGACTAACCCGGTTCAAAGGCAATTATTCAGATTATACAGTTCTGAAAGCCGCCGCAGTCGAACGTCAGGCGAAAGAATACGCACTTCAGCAGAAGGAAATCGCCAAACTGGAAGATTATGTCGCCCGGAACATGGCAAGGGCTTCGACCTCGAAAAGCGCGAAAAGCCGTCAGAAACAGCTTGATAAAATGGAACGCATCGAAAAGCCCGTTACGGCACAGAAACGCGCCGGATTAAGTTTCACTTACGAAATCGAACCGCCGCAGGAAGTTCTGGAAGTCAAACACGCGGATATTTCCGTCGGCGAAGGCGCAGACCGGAAAAAATTACTGGAAGATATTAATTTTATCGTCCGGCGCGGCGAAAAATTAGGTATTATCGGCGTGAACGGCATCGGCAAATCTACGCTTCTGAAAGAAATCCTGAATCTTCTGCCGCATGACGGCATTATCCGTTTTAATAAAAATATCAGAACAGCTTATTTCGACCAGGAAAGTACCAATCTGAATCCGGAAAATACGGTCATTGACGAACTGCATGACCGCTTCCCTGCCATGCTCGACGGCGAAGTCCGGAATCTGCTCGGACAGGTTCGCATTACCGGAGAAGATGTCTTCAAGCCGGTTTCGGCACTCAGCGGCGGCGAACGCGCAAGAGTGTGTTTCGCTCTGCTCATGCTTGAACATGCGAATGTAATGCTTCTGGACGAACCGACCAATCATCTGGATTTGCCCATGAAAGAAGTACTCGAAGAGGCTCTTGATGATTATACCGGAACGCTTCTGTTTGTCTCTCATGACAGATATTTTCTGAAAAAATTAGCGACACAGCTTCTGGAACTCACTTCGGAAGGCGCAGTTCTGCATCCTTACGGATTTGAAAAATATCTCGAAGAAAAAGCAAAACAGAAAGCTGCTGCTCAGGCGCAGGCACAGGCGGAACAGCTTGAAAAGGCAAGACAGGCAAAACAAGCCGCGGCAGCTTCTTCCCATCGTTCCAAAGCCCAGCGCAGTGCCGATGCCGCCAGACGAAACAGAATCAAAGAACTCGAAAACCAGATTGAAACGCTGGAGTTCAAAATCGCCGAACTCGAAGAAAAACTCACACTCCCCGAAATCTGTACGGATTATCAGAAAATGCAGGAAGTCTG
>DGUB01000035.1 GCA_002393815.1 Ruminococcus sp. UBA4321
TGCATATTCAGCATAAAAAGAATACCCTGCCCTGCTCCGGATATGCAGCTGCTGTTTCACCGGATTATCAGCATTTTCTGATTGATGATGTGCTTTATTCCGTCACAGGTGAACGCAAAAAAATACAAGTTCCTGAAAGATATAATCATTTCAGAAACTGTGATTTCCGTGATGCTGCTTTCCTGTTCAATCCTGATAAAAATAAAGAAATCCTGCGAAAATCAGGCGCAGTCATAAAATGATAAGATTTGCCCGGCAATGCCGGGCATTTGTCATTTATAGCAGTCTGACGGATATTCGCAATGCCGGGCATTTGTCATTTATAGCAGTCTGACGGATATTCTGAACAAACCGGACAGATATTCACAGAATCGATTCATATTTTCAAGATTGACATCAAGCACTTTTCCATCAAGATAGCCGATTGGATCTATCAGCAGATGAGCATGGTATCTGAGTGACTGCATATCCTGATGTGTACAATAACAAATCTGATGATTTCGGCAAAAATACTCCGCACACGATTCACTATACGCAGAAGCCGTTTTATCGTCCTTTACAAGTGTTCCGTAGTCCACAACAAGATGAATCATCTCCAGAGGTTCTTCTATGCCGAAATATCGCTGGACACATTGCATCTGACGAGTCATATTATTCAGGCTTCCGCTTAATCCATAAACGTATCAGAAATACCGTTTTGGATTCCGCGAAAAACTTCGCCGCCAGAGGAGAAAATATTCTTTACAGATTCCCATGCTCCGGCTAATTTCTCTTTGATTCCTGCCCTGTAAATAGCTTTCCTGATAGAATGTTTCGTCCGCATAAATCGTCATTGTCAGCCTCTGGTGATAATCCGGGCAATCGGAATGCCGCGGTGCGGGAAGTACTCTTTCGAGGAACTTTCGTTGCTGTTCGCCAGTGACCATTTGGAGCCCGTTGCAAGCTGTGCATCGGTCGGGGAAAGAATGCTCGAATCTGTCCAGCTGATGCCATACGGCGCAAAAATCTTTCTCTGACGGCTGTAGAGGGTATCCTGACCGCCGTTTGTCTTCGGGTCGCGGCTTGTTTCATAGGGAACTTTTGCGCCGCAGTCGGTGAATTCGATTGCGCCGTCTCCGAGTACATAAGTCGTATATTTCGTATATGCCGGGTCGGAACTGGATGCCGCGACAGCTTCATAAGGCATGGAATCATCAATCAGCACCGTTCTGCCGTTGACTGTGCCAAGTGCAAGATTTCTCTGCACGCCGTCTTTATCTGTATATTTCAGATATTCCAGAAGCTGAAGATTTTCCAGATGTGTCGCAATTGTAGAGTGCATAATTGCAAGCGTGAACTTCGCCTTCTGGTCGCCGAGTGCCCTCTGCATTCCGGTGTTGAGCGTCGTCGCATCGAAATAGCCGTCCGCACTGCCGGAAATGTCATAAGTATGACCGTTGACGAATTTCAGATTTTCGGTTCCGGTCATGCTGAAAATGCCTGCCAGTGTACTCAGCAGCGTGTTCTGGTCGATGCCGTCCCAGTACTCGCCGACCTGACCTGCAACCTGCGCCAGAAAATCAACGCCGCCGGTGACATCATAGCTGAAATCATTCTCAACCCAGCCGTTCTGACGACCGACGACAATTCTGCCCTGCGTGAAGGTCTTGGATTTATGCGCCGTGATATCTGTCGAGCCGTCATAGTTCTGCGCGTCTCCGCTGATACGGTCATAAATCGGCACAACGGCATAAGTGCCGCCGGACTGTCCGTTGAACAAATCCGCAATGTCATCGCGTCTGCGGACAGCTCTGGACTTGATAAGCTCATTTCTTCTGAGGTTCGGGGTCTGTTCAACATAGGCGGCGAATACTTCTGCATTGAAGTTTTTGGAATCAAAAATACCGGGCATGAAACATCATCCTTTCTTAGTTTCTGCTGATGAGGGATTTCACATCAGCATCGGGGTGTTCGTTCTTATATTTCATGGCTTCGAGCAGCGTCATTTTTTTGCCGGGGAGTTTTCCGCCGGTCGGCATGACAGGATTCTGCACGGGTTCGTCTGACTGGAACAGAAAGTCATTCTCGGTTCTGACCTTTTCGAGGGCTTTTTTAATATCCTCGGTCTGATTTCTGGATGCTTTCAGTTCTTCCAGGTTCAGCAGAGCCTTGACAGCAACAGCATTCCGCGCCTTGCTTGCCGTGATTGCCTTATCCAGTTCGGAATGAAATTCCATATCGGCGATTTTCGCTTGATAGTCCGCATCCTTCTGGTTCAGGTCACTGGTCAGCTGAGAAATTTTATTCTGCATGTCCTGCACGTCAACGCCCTCGAAGTTTTTTAGCGTATCCTTTGCGGTTTTCAGCTGTTCTTTCAGACTGTCGCGTTCTGTCTCGATTTTCGCGAACAGGTTCAGAACGCCGGAAACCTGTTCGTCAGTAGCATCCGCAAAGATGCCGGTAATGTCTTCTTTTTTCATGCTTTTGCTCCTTTCGGATAAAGTATTTCGCCGTTCAGCACGATATTAATTTCCGGATGTGCTTCACGATAGGAAGCCAGCCGACAGGCAGTTTCCTGAATTGCATCGCTGACACGGATGAAGTCAGTCGGCTCCATATCATTCTTCCTCTGATATTCTTTCAGCTTTTCGAGCTGTTCTTCCAAAGTTTCCTGATACATCAGAATTCTCCTTCCATTCCTGAGATACTGTTTTATTCTTCCGGTTCTGCATCCAGCTGATAAAGTTGGAACATGATGTAGTCAAGCTGACTTGCCATCTCAAGCTGAATTTTCTTATTTTCAGTATCCATATATTCCGGAAACCCTTCCAAATCAGCTTTCAGACCTTTCAGCCTTGTAATTAAATAATTACGGTAGACTTCTTCTGTAATCTTTTCCATGTTTGTTCCTTTCGGGTATAAAAATAAGGCTTATTCAGCCTTGCTTTCGGTATTTTCTTGATTTGCCGTAATGCTTCCGGCTGAGAATCTGCCGTACATACAGCAGAAAGTTCGTCTCATTGATAATGGGGAACATTCCGTATTCGTACATTCTTTCACTCCTTCCGGGCATGAGAAAACCGCCTGTTTAAGGGCGGTTTAAAACGTGTTCAATAAAATCTGCATTTAATTTCAGATTGTATTTTTCAAAATGATAAATTTCAGAAGCATACCATGTATACTCACCATCTGAAAAAGCGTTGTTGATATTTTCTATTTCTTTATTGGTGAACTTATCAATTACAGGCTGAGAAGTAAATGCAAACGGTTCAGAGAATGATTTCATATATTTCAGAATTTCCTGTTTCCCGTCAATTTCTACAGCAGAAAAGTTTGCTTTCATTTCTTCTTCTGTCAGCTTATTTACAGATTTGTTTCTGATAAATTTCATAAATATCACTCTCCTATTTTCTTGGATAAAATGTCTTCATAATTCCATCAGCGTAATCACCGACATAAAATGTACCGTTTTTCAGTGCATATATGGTATCTGTTGGAGCGACAACTTTTATTCCTAATTCATTTGCAAGAAGCTGAGCGAAACAGTCTCCTGTTTCGGACGTATTGCCTGTATTGCACGCCAAGAGCCGGATAACAGGGTCAACGCTCTTTTCTTTACATGCAGAAATAAATGTCTTATAATCCATTCTTCCTTTAAGAATTACAGACAGCGTATAAGCATCAATATTTGAGCGAATATCCTGATAATCCTGTCTGAAAAATTCTATGCTGTTCGGCGAGCCATGTGCAATCACATCGAAAGCATTTGCTTCTTTCGGAATTTTCTGTGCATTGGACGGAAACGCGTTTTCTTTTGTATCGTAAGAAAAGACCGGTTTTTCTGTAGTCTGTCCCCTCTGGATAACCTCTTTTCTTTGTTCATGGTTCATTCCATTATATAGAAAACGTGCTTTCTTTTCGGCAGTATCATTGTCTGTATTTATTATACCACTTCCGGGCGGATTTGTCAAGGAATTCTGCGGCAAAATTGTCGCCGGATGCTGTAATAATTCGGAGCGTTCCGACGCTGTAACGGTATCGGAAACATGTGCGCCGGGCTTCGGCACTCTGACCGGAGAGGGCTTCCCGGAACCGCCGGTATATTTGCCCTGTCCGATATTCCCTAAACCGTCAACCGTGACGCGCTCCCTCTGCTGCGGAAGATGCATCTTCTGGGAAAAGAGAGAATATTCGTGAGAAGTCACCCGGTAACGCGCACGGGCATTTATTAAATCGTCCTGTGAGGCGTTGCCGACCTGTAGCAGATGTATCTGCTGACGCTGCGCCCGCATGGTTGTTTCAAGCTTTCGCTGACGCTGCAAGGCTTCATATTTGGTGTATTGTCTGCCGTTGTATTCGACCGGAATGTTTTCCTGACGGTTGAGTTCGGCAAGTTCCTCATCGGAATAGCTCCGTTCCGAAATGCCCGGAATAAACGGGAAAAAGTCGTGGTAACAGCTAATTACAGCCACAAAGTCCATCAGGCAATCCATAGCCTGTCGATTCTACAAAATCAGGGTAGCCATATTCGTTTGTAACTGCCAAATTATCACCTTCTTTTTGGCATGAGAAAACCGCCTTGCTTAAGGGCGGCTTAGTTCTCATATTTTATTTGATAAGTGTGAATCCCCAGTATTTCAATTCAGCTTCTTTTCTTGCCTGAACAGCATCCTCAAAATTCTTGAAGTTGCCAACGTTAATATGTTTACCGTTCACACCGATTGAAACACGATAAGAATCTCTGTCATTTCTTTTCATAACTCCCGATACACCTGTCTTACAGGTAGAGCGAGGACGGCGATTTCTTGCCTGTACGCCTTTGTCAACCCATCTGCAATTACTGGGTTCATAGTTTCCGTTTACATCAATTCTGTCGAGCGTTAAGCCTTCCTGATAACCGTGAGTATCTGCCCACTTTTTAAATGTTTCAAACGAATCATTCCATTCTTTGCAGACAGAAATGCCGCGTCCACCATAAAACTCATAGTTTGAACAGCTTTTGATATTACAGCGAGCTTTCATACTTCTCCATTCGTTATGGAGTTTTGTTCCGGTCATATTGTGCGTTCCTTGCTTGCAAAATTTTTCATAGTGATAACAGCCACAGGAAGTAGTTAAGCCTTTTTTTAGTGCGTTGATAGATACAGTTTTCTGATTACCACAATCGCATTTGCATAAAGCTTTCTGTCTGGATTCAGTGCCGCTTTTTACAAGGTCAATCACTATCAGCCGCCCGAACCTTTTTCCAACGAGTTCGCTTTTTTTTATTTTTCTCATTTTGCTGAACCCCCTGACTTTACTTTTTTCTTTTGTCTCTCTTCTCTTATGCCCTGAATACGTCCGGCTTCAAAGATGCACTGAACAACACGAAGATAGTTCCAGAGAAGGCCATCGCCGTCAAATACCACTTTTGCCATTTTTGCAACCTTAGCGGCTGTTTTCATGTTTCCGATTGTGAACTTGCCGGAAATTGAAATAATTTCTTCCGGTGTAATGAGGTTATTTTCGTTCATACAAATAATTCCTTTCTGTAGGGGTTGACAGAAAGCAAAATCTGTAGTATAATATTTACAGATAGAGCAAATCTGTCTGTTTCGTATAGAACGTTTGCAACTTTGGCGAGGGGCAACGTTCTATTTTTTTAGTTTCTGGTACTGTTCTTCTATGCTGTCCCTGACAACTTCGGAACGGCTTTTTTTCTGGTCTTTGCATACTTCGTCCAGTTTTTCGACAGTGCTTTTGTCAAGTCTGACCCTCAACATAAAATCTTTCGGATTGTCCGTAAGTTTAGTACCTTTTTTCATAGCAGCCATTTTCTCACCTCTCAATCTTTGTTGCTACAATCTTATTATACCATGTAGCAACAAACTTGTCAAGAGGTTTTTGAAAAAAATATAAAATTTTTATTTTGACCTGTCCCAGTAATACACTTTTCCTTGCCATTCCTGATGGGAAGGTCTCGCACAGCCATGATAGGAAACTTCTACATAATTTGTTCCAAGTGCTTCGGCGTTGTCTTCGTTGATTTTCGCTGTCACCTGTGAAAGCCCTGTCATTACCGAACGCCGGGCGGCGACTTCAACCCGGTTAGACCATCCTGTTTCATAATCAATCGTTCTTAATCCGGAATTCGTCATTTCGCTGACGGTTCGTTTCAGAACAGTATTGTAATCAAACGTTCCGGATGTGATTTGCAGCATGGCATTGTCGAGCGTCTGCTGATAGTAATCTGCAATCGGCTTGAATGCAAGTTTTCCGTTCGGCTGACGAACTGCGAAGCCGAGACTTTGTGTGATATTCAGCATCGTTTCATGTGTCTGCGAAGCCACGGCTGAAATCAGCTGCTGCAAGCCCTGATTTTCATCAAACCGGATAAACTGCTTTCCGGCTGCCAAATAAAGCGAAGCATCGCGGACATAGCCTTTCTGAATCACGTCGCTGTACATCTGCTGGATTTCAGAAGCATTCAGATGCAGATGCTGTTTCAGCGCGTTCTGAATATCGCGCTTCGACATACCGAGTTCATACAGCCGTCGCAGCTGCCAGTCTGCGGAACTGGTGATTTCGCCGTTTATCCGGATTCGCCGGATGATATCGCTCATGATTTGCTTTTCGAGGTCTTTCATCCGGGAATCGAACATCATGGAGAAGTTTTCGATTTCGTTCGGCTTGAACATCAGTCAATCACCTGCGCACTCTGCGGAAGATTCTGCAAGGCGGTTTTCAGGTCTTCGCCGTACCATTTCGCGCGGTATTCTTCCGGGCGCATGATGCCAGCCTGTACGTCCTGCATATCCTGCTGACGCTCCGCCTGTTCATCGGCGAGAATGCTGTCCTTGAACGTACACGAAAAATCATAATTCCGCGTCATGCCGTTCCAGAACGCAAGCGCATAACTCAAATCATCCAGACAGTATTTCAGATTTTTCTGAATCGCCTTGACAGTGTTATACTTGCGCTGTTTGGCGGCGAGGATTTCCGTCGCGGTCTTGTCAACCGTCTGCGGATTGGAAATATCACCGTAAGCCAGTCCGACGGCGAATTCGATTTCGCGCTTGACGGCATCCAGACCGGCGAGAAAATTCGCATCACGAAGTGCCGGGGAAAATTCCTGAAACAAATTTTCAATATCCATCGGAAAGAAAATGCTGTCCGAAATATCCGCCGTACCGTCCGGATTCTTCCGGAAGCCCTGCGAATCCGAAATAATGCGCCGCCGTGCGGATTCGTATTCCCATTCGATGCGCCCGAACTGTCTGTCCGCTTTCTGAAACAGTGCCGCCGCACTCTCGAAAATGCTGATTCCGCAGAAAGAATCATCGACAGTATTATCCACAGGATTGACGTAAAAGCCGAAACTCGGTCTTGTCATGCCCGGATAGCGGACGGACTCCGGAAGATGCGCCCATTCTGGAACGCTCTGCAAAGAAATCTCCCTGCCGAAAACATCCGGCGAACGGCTCAGAAATGCCCGGTTCGTGATAGTCAGACCGTCCGCGCCGAGTGTATGGCGTTCCAGGCGAATATGAAATTCATTGTCAGAAATTTTCCTGATTTCCGGAAAAATTACATCTGTCAACCTTTTATCTGCCGAAAACGCCAGAGGAACAAACTGCCCCTGCGCCAGATACTGCACACTTCCGGACTTCACGCCCAGCGGCTTGACCACCATGCCCCCTGCCGCAAGCCCTCTCTGGAGCTGAACGGACATATCCTGCATGGCATTTTCAAAAAGTCTTGCAAGCGTTTCATTCCGGATATTCCATGTCATTTCGTTGAGCGTGACATTCGCAAATTCCCGGACGACGGCATTTTCCAGCCGGAGCGAGACGATTTCTTTTCCGTCGCACCACGGCGCACAGCCCTGATACATCTGTTCCCATTCGCTGATTTTTGACAGCATTCTGTCCGAAATTGCGGCATCCAGCCGATATGCCTGTTCGATAGTCCTGACCGGAAACAAACGCCTCACCCACTTTCTGAATCGCTCTAACATGTTACTGCCCCCGCTTTTTCCAGATGCGTTCCGTCGCGTAACGGACAGCATCTATGACATGGTCATTCCCATCCGGATATCCTGAAATGACATTGCCTTCTTTATCGCGCTCGTATTCCTTTTGCGTAAATTCCTGATAAGCTGCCGGACAGCGTTTCCGGTCGATGATAATCTTTCTCAGAGATTGCAGCCACTTGTAAGAATATTCCCGGCTGCCGGGACCCTTTTCGGCGGCTCTGGCGTTGAGTCCGAACGCCCGGTAATCGCCGACGGATTTGTTCTCTGCACTGTCGCAGGTAATCAGGTCATTCCCGGTGATGCCGAGTTTTTTAATCGCTTCGGCGGTCTGCTGATTGCTCTGCTTATTGCAGGTATACTCCTGAAAAATATACAGCGTATGCTGTGCCGGCTGATACTGCACCCGGACAAATGCATACAAATCCGGATACCAGCCCCAGTCAACACCGTTGAGAATATTATCAAAATAAGAAATTTCTTCGTCGGTGATTTCCCGGATTTCGATATTATCGAAAACGCTGCCGCCTGTGCCGTTGACTTCGCCCAGATATTCGTTTTCATAAGCGACCGGATTCGTTTCTTTCAGGAATTCCGCGTCATCAAGAAACTGCTTTCCGAGCCATTTCTTCGGCACGGACAAATAATCCGATGCGGTGACAAGCTTGTCTTCCCGTTCTTCGCGGACGTATTTGTTCGCCCAGTTCTGTGCGGATTTCGGCGGATTGAAACTCTTGAACTTATACGCCGTATCTCCGCCGCGGATAACGGACTGTTCTATCTTCCGGACGGCTTCTTCGCCATAAAACTGGTCGAGTTCCTCAAACCATAAAATGCCGATATATCCTGATTTCGGCTTGATGGATTTTATCTTGTTCGGGTCATCCGCGCCGCGAAAATAAATCTTCTGTCCGGTCGATTTCCGGGTAATTTCCAGCGGAGATTTCGTGCCGATAAACTCTGCATCCAGATGCAGTTCCGTAATCGCCCACAGAATCTGACTGTAAACAGAATCTTTCAGCGTGTTCGACACCTGCCGCAGAACGCAGGCGTGCATATCCGGATTTTTCATCAGCAAATCAATCAGCACCAGACTGATGAAAGAACTCTTTGTTGAACCTCTGCCGCCCGGAAAATCATACTCGGAATGCTGATGTTCCGCAATGTCAAACAGCACTGACGAAAACGCCGGGGCAATCATCGCCGCCGGAATGTCGCTGTAAGCCGTTCCGGAAGCTTCCAGCGTAGATTTTTCATCGAACATGCCCAGATGTTTTCCCAGCAGCTCCAGAGCCTTGATTTTCTCCCTGCCGGAAATTTCCGTTTCCGTGAAGGCAACTTCTTCCAGTTCGGAAAGCACTCTGTCCGCCGTGATGCCGGTGCGTTCGGACTGTTTCGACCGCAGTTCCGAAATATATTTTAAAACGTTCTTTTTCGTGGTCAGTTTTCTCCCTGCGCCTGCATCCCGATAGCCCGCCCTGAGTGCCGCCTGTGTCGCGTTGAGGTCAATCAGATATTCTTCGCAAAACTTCTTTTGTTTTTCAGTCAGTTTCATGACCTCACCGCCTTCCTGCTATGTAAAAAGCAGAAACACCGGATAAAAATCCGATGTTCCTGCCGGAGAATTTTTTTGCTTTTCAAAGAAAGTAATACCCGCCTGCGCTTTTGCTATCTTAATCATAACATATTCTGACAGTGTTATCAAGTGTTATTTTGTGTCATCTTTAAACTGTCAATGGATTTTCTGTGAACATGACCTTTGATGTATTCGAGAGAATATTTCGTTTCCTGTGCAATCTGCGTTTCTGTTTTATAGCCGAGAAAGCGCATTCTCAGATAAGTCTGATACAGCGGACGGTGAACCTGTGCAATCGCTTCACGGATTTCGGATTCAATGGCAGTCAGTTCCTGTTCTGCATCCTGAATTTCGTCATCAATTTCGGAGATGGCAGTAAATTTCTGTTCCGTGCCGTTTCCGGAATGCTGACCGGAAATGCTGTCGTAGGAGATTCCGGCATATTCGGCTCTGGAAATGCGTTCCTGCCGTTCGGCATAAAGTCCGATGAGCTTTGTTCTCAGATTCCGCCCTCTGGACAGCCAGACAAGCTTCTGTTCCCGTTCTGTCAAATTCACCACTCCTTTTTCTGGATAACGAGTTCATAGCCGAGCGTATCGAGCACTTTGCAGATGCTTTCAAGGCTCGCGGCGTGTTCGATATGCATGTTATGCACGGCGGTTTCATGGACTTTGCTGAGATGGGCTAACTCTCTGATAGTCCGGATTTTTCGCTGATTTGTCCATTCGTCAATCAGCTGTGCAATCTGCTGTCGGAGCATGTAGGCGTTCATGATTTCGGTTCTCCTTTCTGTTCCGGCGGTTCAGGGAGCGGCATCCAGTAAGACGGCGTTACCATCAGCGGATAACCATCAGTATCACACCAGT
>DGUB01000098.1 GCA_002393815.1 Ruminococcus sp. UBA4321
ACTGGTGTGATACTGATGGTTATCCACTGATGGTAACGCCGTCTTACTGGATGCCGCTCCCTGAACCGCCGGAACAGAAAGGAGAACCGAAATCATGAACGCCTACATGCTCCGACAGCAGATTGCACAGCTGATTGACGAATGGACAAATCAGCGAAAAATCCGGACTATCAGAGAGTTAGCCCATCTCAGCAAAGTCCATGAGACCGCCGTGCATAACATGCACATCGAACACGCCGCGAGCCTTGAAAGTATCTGCAAGGTACTTGATACACTCGGCTATGAACTTGTTATTCAGAAAAAGGAGTGGTGAACTTGACGCAGGAACAGAGGAGAAAAATCAACTGGCTCAACAGGGCATTCTACGCCGAAAAAGCCGCGAAAGCTTATCTTGAAAAATGCGAACGCGAAAAATCTCTTGCACAGCGGCTTTCCCGGACGTTTTCGGAATCTTCCGGCAGTTCCGGGAACTCGACGGAAGACGCGCTCATCCGGCTTGCCGTCACCGAACAGCAGACGCAGCAGAAGCTGAAAGAACTGGTTTGCATCCGCGAGGAAATCGCCGAAGCTATTCAGCAGATTGATGATAATGATTTACAAGCCGTTCTTGTCTGGCACTATCTGAATTATCTCACGTTTGAACAGACCGCCGAAAAGATGCACTATGACGAGCGCACAATCCGAAGAAAACATAAAAAAGCACTTGATAAAATTGTCCTGTTATGTCCGGTTGAAACGTGATATAATAGTATCATAAAGAAGCGCAGGCGGGTATTACTTTCTTTGAAAAGCTTAAAATTTCTCCGGCAGGAACATCGGATTTTTATCCGGTGTTTCTGTTTTTTTACATACTGACAGGAAGGTGATGAAATGGGCAGACCGAGAAAATTCAGTTCTGTGAAGGCACTGGAAACCGCATGGGAAGAATACAAGGCATACTGCAATAACAGAATGGTTCTGACTAATGAATTCAGTCAGAAAAGCAGTCAGTTTGTCAGTGCGGAACTGAAAAGAAAAGTAACTTATACAATTGAGGGATTCTGTGTTTATATCGGCATTTCAAGACAGGCGTTTCATGAATATTATGCCGACAATCCGAAGTTTGTTGACATGGTTACTAAAATGAAAGAAGAATGCGAAGTCGATGCAAGAGAAAAATTCGAGACAGGGCAGATTCCGACACAGCTTGCAGGACTGTGGATGAGCCGTCACGGCTACACGACAAAACAGGACAATAATATCAGCGGAGCAGTTCCGGTGGTGATTTCCGGTGAAGAACAGCTCGAAGATTAACGTCAGCCTTCCGGAAGTTGTCGGCAGAGGTTACGGCACGTTCTGGAAGTTCAAGGGCAGATACAGAGTTGTCAAGGGTTCGAGAGCATCCAAGAAATCAAAGACAACAGCTCTGTGGTTTATCGTCAATCTGATGAAATATCCGGAATCAAATCTGCTGGTTATCCGGAAGACTTACAGAACGCTGAAAGACAGTTGTTTCACAGAGCTGAAATGGGCGATTCACAGATTAGGTGTTTCGGCATGGTGGGATATCAAGGAATCCCCTCTCGAAATGACCTACAGACCGACCGGACAGAAGATATATTTCAGAGGGCTTGACGACCCGTTGAAAGTGACCTCTATCACGGTAGAAGTCGGCTGTCTCTGCTGGGCATGGCTCGAAGAAGCTTACGAAGTCATGAAAGAATCTGATTTCGATACGCTTGACGAATCTATCAGAGGAGAAGTGCCGGAAAATCTGTTTAAGCAATGGACGATAACTTTTAATCCGTGGAATGAACGGCACTGGCTGAAATCCAGATTTTTCGACAATCCGTCAGAAGATACGCTCGCGCTGACGACAAATTATCTCTGCAATGAATGGCTTGATAAATCAGACCTTGCATTGTTCGAGAAGATGAAAGAGCGCAATCCCCGGCGTTATCAGGTCGCCGGATTAGGAAACTGGGGCGTTACCGAGGGGCTTGTCTATGAGAACTGGCGCGAACAGGAATTTTCTCTTGATGATGTCCGGAAGTTTCCGTCGGCGTTCGGACTGGACTTCGGTTATTCCAATGCCCCTGCCGCCTTCTTTGCCGGTTCTCTGGATTTGCCGAACCGGCGGCTTTATGTCTGGGATGAATTCTATCAGTGCGGCATGAGCAACAGGGCGATTTATGAAAAGGTTGTTGAAATGGGGCATCAGAAAGAACGCATCACTGCCGACTGTGCAGAACCGAAGTCTATCAGTCAGCTGAAAGATTTAGGTCTCCGGAGAATCAGGGCATCGGTCAAGGGGGCGGACAGCGTCCGGACAGGAATTCAGTGGATTCAGGATTTGGAGATTATCATACATCCGAGATGCGTGAACTTTCTGACAGAAATAAGCTGCTACACATGGGATACTGACCGTTTCGGAAATCGTATCAATGAGCCGATTGACGACTTCAACCATCTGATGGATGCGATGCGCTACGCACTCGAAGAATATATCAGAAAGAAAAAATGGCTAATCTGAGGTGAAACTATGCTGACTCCGCAGGAAATCAAATCACTGCTTGACAATGATGCGTCATCGAAACAGAAACTTCACGCCCGTGAGGGTCAGAGATATTATGACGGTGAACACGCAATCAAAGATTACAGAATATTCTATTACGATGACGAAGGAAATCTGCACGAAGATAAGGCGCGGTCAAATATCAAGATTCCGCACTGTTTCTTTACGGAATTAGTTGACCAAGAGGTTCAGTATCTGATGTCCGGCAAGGATGGATTTCTGTTTTCTGATATTCCGGAACTGCAAGCTGAACTGGATAATTATTTCAATCAGAATGATGATTTTCTTTCCGAACTGGCTGACACGCTGACGGATGCGGTTGTGAAAGGCTGGGCGTATCTGTACGCTTACC
>DGUB01000142.1 GCA_002393815.1 Ruminococcus sp. UBA4321
GTACATTATAAGTATCTACCAGCAGAGTGCAGTCATCCGGATAGACTTTCGCATAAGCTCTGAAAGCATCAAGTTCAGTATCGAACATCTGCACGAAGCTGTGCGCCATCGTGCCGAGTGCCGGAATCTGAAAGGCTCTGTCCGCGATTGCACAAGCTGTTCCGGCAACACCGCCGATATAGGAAGCCCTTGCGCCGAGAATCGCGCCATCATAGCCCTGCGCCCTTCTCGAACCGAATTCCATGACAGGACGCCCCTGCGCCGCGGTAACAATCCGGTTTGCTTTCGTGGCGATTAAACTCTGATGATTGATGCTTAACAGAATCATGGTTTCGACAAGCTGTGCCTGCATGGCTTCTCCGCGGACGGTCAGAATCGGCTCAGAAGGGAATATCGGTGTACCCTCCGGAACTGCCCACACATCACAGGTGAACTTGAAGTTTTTCAGATATTCCAGAAACTTTTCACAGAACAGGTTCTTGCTTCTTAAATAGGCAATATCTTCCTCCGTAAATTTCAGATTTTTCAGATATTTGATAACCTGTTCCAGACCGGCGGCGATGGCATAAGCGGCATCATCGGGGGCTTTGCGGTAGAACATATCGAAATAGGCGATTTTGTTTCCGCATCCGTTTTCGAGGAAACCGTTTCCCATAGTCAGCTCATAGAAATCGACGAGCATCGTTAAATTTCTGTTATCCAGTGTTAAATTACTCATGATAAATTACCTCCGAAGTTAATTTGATTCCAGCCTGTGCCATGATTTCAAGAGCGGCATTCTGCATGGAATCGGCGTTATGATTGGGCGCGTCGTAAGTTTCAACAGCGTTCACAGGAAGCAGAACTTCAAGATTTCTGTTCTCCTGATTGCAGAACGTTTTCAGGGTTAAGCAGAACTGCATCACACAGATATCTGTGCAGACTCCGCAGACGACAATTCTTTCAAGCTGTTGATTTTCTTTCAGAAATTTCTGAAATTCCGGTGTCAGGAATCCGTTTGTAGAATTCTTTTCAATTTTGAGATAGCCGCCGATTTTCTGTAGTTCCGGGGCGATTTCGGATTCCGAAGTGCCTCTGATGCAGTGCGGCGGAAACGAATTGAATTCGATACAGTCCGGCTCATGGCAGTCCGCGAACGCCACACACGGCAGATTCTTTTCCTGAAAGAATTTCAGGAGCTTTTCGCATTCCGGCAGAACCGATGCCGAACGCGGACTTGATAACACGCCCTCTGTTAAGAAACCGTTCACCATATCAACGATAACAAGAGCAGTTTTGTCATCCAGAAAGACTTTGCTTTCTGTAGGGGTTAAATTTTGCATCATAAAATCAATCCTTCTTTCTGTCATATTTGAAATGACCGTAATTTATGTTATAAAAGCGAATCAGCTCCAGAATCTGTTCTTCTGAAAAATGGATTTTTCCGTAAATTTCCATGATTTTTCCGCCTTGTTCCCAGACTGCGCCATGTGTCTTATCTGTCAGGATGATATATTCATAATCATCCGGCTCACCGCAGTGCTTGATAAGACCATCCGGAATATAAGCGCACATAGTCAGATAAAAACTTCTGTTTTCGTCTGTAAGGGCAATTTCAGGAAAGAAATAATTTCTGAAATGTTTATACAGTCTGCTGTGCAGATTACAGGCATATTTGAAGCGGAACTGAAGTTCCGGAGGACTGTCGATAAACATCAGATTCATAAAAATCAGTCCTTCTTTCTGTAGATTCTGCTTGGTCGGTGTTTGCTTCCGGAAGTGTGCTTTTCCGTCGGCTGAATCTTGTCAGCGATTTTCTTCCGGAAGTTCGCTTTGTAGAGTTTCTGACCGAGCAGAATTTCATAAATTTTCTGTAACTGCGGAAGCGTGAATTCTTCCGGCACGAGTGAGAATGCAATATCCGTATAGCTGACTTTGTTCCGGATGCGTTCCCGTCCGTAACGGATAATTTCACGATGGTCGAACGCGATATCCTCACGCTGGAGAATTTCTTCAACAGGGGAGAACTTTTCCCGTTCGGAATCGGGTATCTGTGAATCCGGCACAAGCGCGTAATAAGAAACCGAAATGATTCTCATTCTGGGGTCGCGGTCGAGTGCGCCCCATGTATAGAGCTGTTCCAGATAAATATCATGCAGACCGGTTTTCTGGTATAACGCTCTTTGGGCGGCTTCGTCGAGGGTTTCGTCTATCCGGACGAACACGCCCGGCAGAGAAAGCTTTCCGATAAAGGGATACTGTGTCCTCTCCGTCAGGAGAACCTGCAAGGTTTCCTCCCGGACGGTGAATAAAACCAAATCGACTGCAACGGACGGCTTCTGAAATCCGGAGCTGTCATATTCTTTTAAGAATTCCTGTTCTGTCAAAATACATCACCTGCTTTTTATAGTTAGTATTGATTTGCTACTTGCTATGGCTTAATTATAGTATACTTTTGCTACTTTGTCAAGAGGTTTTTGAAAATTTGTGATTTTTCATAAAAAATACAGAATATTTCATAAAAACAAGCCGGAAACTTTGTAGAAAATGCCAAATGTCGAAAGCCGGATTTTTCTGTCCGTTCTGAAAAAATCCGGAAATTTTCAAAATCGAACAAAAGTTTCTCGAAAACGTGTAAGTTCGTCTGACAGCGTGAATTTCATTGGTTTTCAACAATTTCCTGCATTTGTGCAAAATCGCTAAAATATAGAAATAAAATTTTATAAAATTTGTAATGCAATTTAGTTGCCTGTTTCTGTTGAATGTGCTATAATTAAATCAGGCGTTAAGCCTATAGAAAAAGATAAGAACAAAAGGGAAAAACAGCGTCGAAAAGGAGGTCTCTATGGAATTCGCACATATTCCGGTCTTGTTATCGGAAACTCTCGAAAATCTGGCAGTCCGTCCTGATGGAATTTATGTTGACGGCACTGTCGGCGGTGCAGGACATTCCAGAGAAATTGCTTCCCGATTAGACAAAAACGGGTTGTTAATCGGCTTGGACCGTGACCCGGATGCTGTAGCAGCCGCTACAGAACGATTGCAGGATTTTCCGGCAAAGGTGATTCAAGGCAACTACTCGCAGATGCGGCAGATTCTTGACAGCCTGAACATCCTTGCTGCTGACGGCATTCTGCTGGATTTAGGCGTTTCTTCCCATCAGCTGGATGAGGCAGAACGCGGTTTTTCCTATCATGCAGATGCTCCGTTGGATATGCGTATGAGTCAGGAAGGCACCAGCGCATATGACATCATTAACACTTGGGACGAGCAGGCACTCAGAAAGATTCTCTATGAATATGGGGAAGAAAAATTCGCCGGCAGCATTGCCGCCGGAATCGTCCGTGCCAGAGAGAACGCTCCTGTCAGAACGACGGGAGAACTCGCAGAGCTTGTCCGTCAGGCTGTGCCGCAGAAATACCGGAGAGATAAAAATCCCTGCAAAAAAACTTTTCAGGCAGTCCGCATTGCAGTCAATGATGAGTTTCATCATCTGCATCTTGGACTGGATGCGGCTTTTGCCTGCCTGAAACCCGGCGGAAGGCTTGCCGTGATTACATTCCATTCCCTCGAAGACCGCATTGTCAAACAGCAGTTTGCCGCGTGGTGCAGAGGGTGTACTTGTCCGCCCGATTTTCCGCAGTGCGTCTGCGGAAACAAACCAAAGGCGAAACTCATCACACGCAAGCCCGTGACTGCCGGTTCGTCCGAACTGGAACAGAATCACAGAAGCCACAGCGCAAAACTCAGAGTCATTGAAAAATTATAAAAAATACTCCTGAACTGCCCGGATTGTGATTCTTTCCATATCAGGAAAGGAGCTGAATCGTTCGGCTATGAATGATATCGACCAGAAACTGGAGTATCCGGAACCTAAAACTGAAAAGAAAGTCTCCGTCGTCAAAGTGATTCTGGGCGCACTTGTGTGCTTTGCACTTCTGGCGGCTGTGATTTTAAGTAACGTACAGCAGCTTCAGCTGACAAGCGAAATCACTGCAAAACAGAAAGAATATACTGACTTGCAGAGCGAGAACGTCAGAATGCAGACGGAACTTGCCGGAAAAACCTCTAACAAGAATGTACAGGAGTACGCCGAAAATGTTCTCGGTATGCACCCCCTGAACCCTTCACAGGTGGAATATATTCAGATTCAGACTGCCGATGTAGTCGAAATCCCCGAAGAAGAACAGAATGTGTTCGTCAAAGTAAAAAACGCTTTTGACAGCTTCGTGGCATATATGAGAGGTTAGTCCGCATAAGCTTGAAACAAGGCAGAAGCAAAAAAGGATACAAGGAACGAGTGCGCGGATTTGCCGCCGCAGAGAGAAATACGGCGGCAAAGTTTCCGCTGGTACAGAAACGACTACATGCAGGCAGGATACAGAAAAAATACCTGCCTGTTTTTTAGATAATTTTCATCTTTCACAAAATCCGAGGTGAGCTGCTTGAACGAAACCCGAAAAGATTACGAACCGACTGCCGCCATGAAGAAAAAGGCAGTCATCGGCGCATTCGGCTTCTGTATGGCAATGGCAGCGGCAGTGATTATCAAACTGGCTCTGCTGTGCATTGTCAATCATGATGTGTATGCCGAAAAAGCCAATAACAAGCATTTCAGCCGTATCACCATCACGGCGAACCGCGGCAGCATCTACGACCGCAACGGCGAACCGCTTGCAAGAAGCGCAACGGTCTATAAAGTCTATATCGACCCGAATCAGTTCCAGAGCGATATGGAAAAAATCGGCGAAACCATGAAGGCAAGACAGGAAGCCATCGACAAAGGCGAAAAACTCGACCCGAACAAGATTGTCATGCCGATTGAGCAACTGAAAGAAGAAGTGATTCAGACACTTGCGGAAAAATTAAACCTCACTGTCGAAAGCGTCCGCGAAGCTGCTGAAAAAGATACAAAATATTACGTACTCCAGACACAGGTTGAGAAAAATGTCGCTGACGACCTGATGGAATATCTGAATACTTACGGACTGACTTCCATCAAGACCGAAGAAGATACAAAACGCTACTATCCGCAGAATGAACTTGCCGCACAGGTGATAGGCTTCACCAACAGCGACGGCGACGGGCAGTACGGTCTGGAAGCGTATTATAATAAATATCTGTCCGGTACGAACGGCAGAGTGATTTCTGCAACCGATGCCAAGGGCAATGAAATGCCCTACCGGTATTCCACAACGTTTCCCGCGGAAGACGGCAGTTCGCTGTATCTCACGCTTGACATGACGTTACAGTATTATCTTGAAAAAAATCTACAGGATATGTGCGAAAAATTCGATGTTCAGAACCGTGCCTGCGGTATCATCATGAACGCCAAAACCGGAGCCGTCTATGCAATGGGAACTTATCCCAGCTTCGACCTCAATGAACCCTCTGTTATCTACGACAAGGCAACAAGCGATTATTTGCAGTCGCTTCCGCAGAACGAATACAAAGATGCTTATATCAACGCCCGCGAACAGCAGTGGAAAAACAAAGCCATCACGGAAATCTATGTTCCCGGCTCGGTTTTCAAGATTTTCACAACGGCAATGGCGATTGAAGAACAAGTCGTTGATGTTGAAAAAGACAGATTCGTTTGCAGTGGTGCTTATACCATTCCCGGCGTTCCCGACCCGATTCACTGTCATAAGCGTACCGGACACGGCGACCAGTCTTTCTCCGAAGCCCTGACAAATTCCTGTAACCCGGCATTTATCGAAGTCGGTCTGAGAGTCGGCATTCATAAATTTTCCCAGTATTTCAGCGCGTTCGGTCTGACCGAACAGACAGGAATCGACCTGCCCGGCGAAGGTTCCAGCATCTACCGTCCGGAAGAAAAAATGAGTACTGTTGACCTTGCCGCCAGTGCCTTCGGACAGTCGAACTCCCTCACTCCTATGGAAATGATTACCGGCATCGCCGCGGCTATCAACGGCGGCTATCTGGTAGAACCTCACGTTGTCGACAAAATCGTCTCCAGTGAAGGCAATGTCGTGAAAAGTTTCGGCACGAATGTCAAGAGACAAGTCATCTCCGAAGAAAGTTCCGCACAAGTCCGGAAGCTTCTTCAGGCAGTTGTCGATAACAACGGCGGCTCGAATGCCTATATCAAAGGCTACGCCGTCGGCGGCAAATCCGGTACTTCCCAGAAACTCGAAACCGGTGACGAAGATAAATATGTCGCTTCCTATGCCTGCTTTGCGCCGGCAGATGACCCCGAAATCGTGATGCTCATCATGGCTGACGAACCTATGGGCGAAAGCTATTACGGCTCGAAAGTTGTCGCCCCTTATGCGCGTATGATTCTCGAAGAAGCCCTGCCGTATCTCGGCTACTATCCGGAATATACCGACGAAGAATATGCAAAGCTTGATGTGACAATTCCGCTGCTGCTGGATTCTCAGCTCACATCCGCAGAAGAAACCCTGACCGCACTCGGTCTGCAATATGAAGTCAAAGGCAACGGCGATACCGTTGTCGGACAGTGTCCGCTGACAGGCTATACTGTATCTTCCGGCGGAACAGTGATTCTCTACACCGAACAGGATTATGAACCCGAATTCGTCACCGTTCCGGATGTCAAGGATTATACTGCTTCCGATGCGAATCAGGCACTTGTCAACGCCGGACTGAATCATGTTGCTGTCGGTGCATCTGCTGACAGAACAGACGTACTTGTACAGTCGCAGTCGATTCCTGCCGGCGAAATGGTAGAAGTCGGCACAGTCATTCAGCTCGATTACAGTACCAACAGTCAGGGTGACTGATAGAATTTTAGGAGATGGATTTATGAAACTTTCAGACTTACTGGAAAACAGAGTTTCTGTATCAGAAAATTTAAGAGATACAGAAATCACACTTATCACGGACGATAACAGAAAGATTGTCAAAGACTGTCTGTTCGTCTGCGTGAAAGGCGAAAAATTCGATGGTCATGACGTCGCTGAAAAAGCACTCGGACAGGGTGCGGCTGCTGTCGTTGTGGAACATGATTTGCATCTCGGTGAACGGCAGATTCTGGTTGAGGACAGCCGGGCATTCTACGGCGCACTGTGTGCGGCATGGTTCGGGCATCCGGAACGGAAAATGAAATTCATCGGCGTGACCGGAACCAACGGCAAAACCACAACCACAAGCGTCATCAAGCATATTCTCACGGCGAACGGTCACAAAGTCGGCTTAATCGGGACGATTCAGAACGAAATCGGTGACGAAATTGTTCATACAAACAATACTACTCCGCTGACTTACGAACTGATGCAGTTATATGATACGATGTATCAGAAAGGCTGTGATACGGTTGTGATGGAAGTTTCTTCCTTCGGACTGGTGCAGAAAAGAATCGGTCTGACACATTTCGAGATTGCAGTATTCACGAATCTGACACAAGACCATCTGGATTATCACAAGACGATGGAAAATTACTATGAAGCCAAGAAAATGCTGTTTTCCGTCTGCGATAAAGCCATTATCAATACTGATGATGATTACGGCAAAAAATTATATCAGGAAATTTCCTGTGAAAAATACAGTTACGGCAGTACCGGAGATTTCGCTTATCAGCCGATATCCGTCAAGGCAAACGGTACGGAATTCACGCTGAATCAGAAAAAGATTTCCATGCTCATGACGGGCTATTTCAATATTGCAAATGCTTCGGCGGCATATGCGGTCTGCAAGCTTTACGGACTCACAGACGAACAGATTCTTCCGGCATTGCAGTCCTGCACCGGAGTCCGCGGAAGATGCGAAGTCATCCCTACCGGAAAAGATTTCTCTGTCATCTGTGATTATGCTCACACGCCGGACGCGATTGAGAATATTCTCGAAAATGTGAAGCTTTATACCGAAAACAAGCTTGTCTGCCTGTTCGGATGCGGCGGAAACCGCGATAAAACCAAACGTCCGCTTATGGCACAGGCGGCGGCAAAGTTCGCTGATAAGCTGATTGTCACTTCCGATAATCCTCGCGACGAAGACCCTGAAGCCATTATCAAAGATATTCTCGAAGGTCTGAAATCCAGCAGTACGCCTTATGAAGTCGTGACCGACCGCCGCGAAGCTATCGCTCATGCGCTGAAAACCGCTGACCCCGGTGATGTGATTGTTCTCGCCGGAAAAGGTCATGAAGATTATCAGATTTTTGCGAATAACTATCATACCCATTTCGACGAACGCGAAGTCGTTGCCGAAGCTCTGAAAGAATTGAATTAAGCAGGAGGAGAAAAATCATGGAAATGTTAACTCTCAAAGAAATTGCACAGAAATTAGGCACTGCCTGCCCGGTGGATGCCGAAATTACCGAAATCAGCACCGATACCAGAAAACTTCCGGAAGGCTGTCTGTTTCTGGCTCTGCGCGGAAAGAAATTCGACGGTCATGATTTTGTAAAACAGGCTATCGAAGCCGGAGCAGTTGCCGCTGTTACAGATGTACAGATTGAAAATCTGCCCTGTCTGGTGGTGAAAGATACCGGAAAGGCTCTGCTGGATATCGCAAATCTGTACAGAAATAAATTCAGTATTCCGGTTGTGGCTGTCACCGGAAGCGTCGGAAAGACAACTACTAAAGAACTTATCGCCTGTGTGCTTTCCGAAAAATTCAATACGCTCAAAACAGAAGCGAATCTCAATAACGAAATCGGTATGCCGAAAACTATCCTGAACTTAACCAATCAGCACGGTGCGGCAGTTCTCGAAATGGGAATGAACCATTTCGGCGAAATCTCGAATATGACAAACAGCGCACAGCCGACCATTGCTGTTATCACGAATATCGGCTTCTCTCATGTCGAAAACTTAGGCTCTCAGGAAGGCATCAGAAAAGCCAAGCTTGAAATCTTAGAGGGCATGAAAGAAAATGCCTCTCTCGTCACAAATGCCGATGATAAGTTATTATCCCCTCTGAAATCGGAACTGAACCGTCCGGTCTATACCTTCTCGACACAAGGAAATCCGGCGGATGTTTCCGCCGAAGATATCAAGGAAGAAAACGGCGTGACAACATTCAGCATCTGCCATGACGGAAAGAAATCTCTCGCTGTGCTTCCGGCAGTCGGCGAACATAACGTTAAGAATGCCTTAGCCGCTTATCTTGTCGGCACGCTCACCGGTATGGACGAACAGGAAATTCTCTGCGGTCTTGCCAAATATCAGCCGACCGGAATGCGTCAGAATATTATGGAAAAAAACGGGCAGATTATTATTGCAGACTGCTATAACGCAAGCCCTGACTCCATGCAGGCAGGTCTGAACGTACTCGGAAATTATCTCGCTGACGGCAGAAAAATCGCCGTTCTGGGCGATATGCTCGAACTCGGCGATATGAGCGAAACACTGCATTCCCGCGTCGGCGAAATGGTAAAGAATGCCGGAATTGATATGCTTTTCTGCTACGGTACGGCTTCCAGAAAAATCGCTGAACATGCCGGAGAAAAAATTCAGCTGTTCTGCACGGACAATCCCGAAACCCTCACACAGAAGCTTCGGGAAACCGTTCAGGAGGGCGATGTGCTTCTGTTCAAGGCAAGCCACGGAATGCATCTGGAAAATATCATCACAAATCTTTACGGTGTCGAATAATGCCCGTCTGGATTCAGATGACAGCGGCACTGAGTTCGGCTCTGTGCAGCGGACTGATGGGAATCGCCCTGATTCCGTTTCTGCGGAAATGCCGTTTCTGTGAGCCTGACCCGGATTCTGAAAAACAGAATTCCGATACCGTTTCCGGAAACCGGCTGAAACCTACCATGTGCGGCATTCTGCTGATGTTCGGCTGTACTGCCGGATTTGTGCTGAGTTATACACTGTATCTCCAGTTCAGCGGGGCTGACCGCACCGGAATGGAATTCCAGAAAGAAAGCCTTTCGCTCCGCATGATGCTGATTCACGGGCTGATGTTCGGGATTCTCGGCTGGCTGAATGATTATCAGAGAACGGTCAGAAGAAAAAACGATACCGAAGAAACAGATTTTATCATGATTCTGATGGCGTTTTTCCTGACTTACTCGGTGCTGAAATTTTCTCCGGAAGAAGAAATTCTGAATTTCGGCTTTGTGCAGTGGAACGCCGGTGTGCTGAGTGTTCCTGTCCGTGCGGCACTGGTGACGGTTTTCTGGCTGCATATGCAGAAGCCGGAACAGAATGTGGACGGCATCAGTATTACTGTCGGCAGTATCCAATTGCTGTTCCTGACAGTACTGTGCATCAGCGAAAAGCAGAATCTGAATGCACTGTATACTCTGACCGCAGCCGGAGCGTGTCTGGGCTGTTTTTACTGGAATCTGTATCCGGCAAAATGCTGTCTCGGACAGACAGGAACTTACTGGCTCGGCATGACCGTGCCGATGATTTGTTTGTATTCGCACAGACTTGATATTTTATTATTTTATCTGGCAGTGTGGCTTATCAATGCACTGCCGCAGAAATTCCGGAAACCTACGCTGCTCGGTATGCTCAGACAGGAAGGCATCAGCCCGCCGCAGAGAATTCTGATTCTGGCAGGATTCGCGCTGTTTTGCTGTCTGATGACGGTCATGCCGGAACATTCCTGACAGGAGGCGGATATCATTCTATGAAAAAAGCAACACTGGAAAAAGAAAAAATACGCATGACCGGTGTCAACATGACATTCGGCATTGTCGTGCTGTTTCTGCTGGGAATCGGCATTATCATGATGTTTTCCGCAAGCTATGCGATTGCTATCAATGAAGGCAAAGCCGGGTATTATTATGCACTCCGGCAGGCGGCCTTCGGTGCTGTCGGACTGTTGGCAATGATAGGCGTGTCGTTTGTGGATTATCATATTTTTCAGAATGTAAAAATTGCAATCGCTACTTACGGCGGAAGCGTCGTTCTGCTGATTCTGGTTTTGATTATCGGTACAGACTTGGGTACAGGCTGTACGCGCTGGCTGAGGCTTCCTCTCGGTATGACGTTTCAGCCGTCGGAGCTTGCCAAATTTGCAATTGTGATTTTATTCTCTTATCTGATAGATGTGAATTTTGACCGGATGAAAACATTCAAATACGGTACAATACCGTTTATGGCTCTGCTTGGCGTGATTGTCATTCTGCTGATGTTACAGCCGCATTTGTCCTGTACGCTTCTGATTGCAGGTATGAGCATTATGCTGATGTTTATCGGCGGTTCGAGAGTGCGGCATTTGTTTTTATGCGCCGTCGGCGGCGGTCTGGTGCTTGCCGGATGGGTTGCCGTGAAAGTCCTCACCGGCACACAGACTTACTTCTTAAAGCGTCTTGAACCATGGTTTCATCCGTTTGAATCGGAAGATGCCTATCAGACACAGCAGTCGCTGATTGCTATCGGTTCAGGCGGCGTGTTTGGTCTGGGACTCGGCGAATCCAGACAGAAATATTTATATCTTCCGGAATCGGAAAACGACTTTGTGTTCTCGATTATCTGTGAAGAACTCGGCTTTGTGGGGGCGGTTACTGTCATTCTGCTGTTTGTTTTATTAGTAGCACAGGGCTTTCACATTGCTACGCACAGCAAGGACAGGTTCGGAATGCTGGTAGCTTCCGGATTCACGCTCCAGATAGGCTTGCAGGCATTTATCAATATTGCAGTTGTCAGCAATCTGTTCCCGAATACCGGTATCAGCCTTCCGTTTTTCAGTTACGGCGGCACGGCTCTGATTATGCAGCTTGTGGAAATGGGTATCGTCCTGAATATCTCACGCGGCAGGTATGTCGTCAATCAGGAAAATGCCATCCGCAAAAAATCAGGAAGAAGAAAAGCCGCATGAGCGTTGAGTGGAATATCACCCGGAAAGGCAGACTGAAAGGCGTTGTCAGTTCGGAAACCCGGAATCTTGTCATTCCGGACGGCGTGAAGGAAATCGCTGACGGTGCTTTCCAGTGGTACAAATGGATAAAAAGCATCAAAATTCCGGAGAGTGTGACCAGAATCGGTGCAGAAGCCTTCGCCGAATGCCGGGGACTGAAAGAAATCATCATCCCGGAAAGCGTTGACTATATCGGACAGAATGCCTTTTACGGGACACCGTGGCTGGAACATTATCCGGATGATTTTGTGATTGTGAATCATATTCTGACAGACTATAAAGGCAGTGCGGAAGAAATCAGCATTCCGGAATCTGTGAAAGTTGTCGGAGAGAGTGTCTTTTCCAATCCCGCGAAACTCTGGGTGAGCAGTCCACTCAGAGGAAAGGTGTATGTAAACAATCAGTTCAGGCATCGTATCAGAAAAGTGACGTTTCCGGAAGGCTTGACAGCAATTGAAAGAAGTGCCTTTCAGGAGTGTGAAAATCTGACAGAACTGTATTTCCCGGACGGTCTGAAATATATCGGTC
>DGUB01000010.1:0-505 GCA_002393815.1 Ruminococcus sp. UBA4321
CGCCTCCGAAGTCGGCAGACCGTTGGTATTATCATAAAGTGAAGAACAAGTCAATTACTTGTTGATAAATTCCCCCAAAAACAAGCTTTTTGCCTTGACAAAATCTGTGCAATATGGTATACTGGTAGAAAAGACCGGATGTGTGTGAATTGAGGAAAATTCACCTCCGGAAACGGAGACTTTTGACACGGAGGAATGGTATGGAACTTCAAAATCTGACATTTGCAAGCCTTGCGCTTGCCCTTGCAAATGATTACAGCAGTCTGTATGTGATTGATTCCCAAAATGACAGCTATGCAGAATACGCCGTCAGCGGCACGGAAAAAGAACTGGTTCTCGCTGCACAGGGAGATGATTTTTTCAAAGATGTGCTGAAAAACTGCCGGGAACAGGTCTTTGCAGATGACCAGGAATATTTTCTGGAAACCTTCCGGAAAGAGGCAGTGCAGAAGGCACTGCAGGACGGGAAGTCCTTTTCGCTGACATATCGGCTCGTGATTGACGG
>DGUB01000010.1:576-5069 GCA_002393815.1 Ruminococcus sp. UBA4321
AGTATTACTTTCTGAAAACCATTCAGGGAAATAACCGGAATATTGTCATCGGCGTGCAGAACGTGGACGAGCAGAAACGAAAGGAACTCCGGGCAGAATCAGAGAACCGGACTTATTCCGAAATTGCAGAATCCCTTGCAAGCCGTTACGAAGTGATTTATTATGTGAATACGGAGACAAACGAATATACACGCTACAGCGAAAGCGAACAGTATGCAAAACTCGGCATGACACAGCAGGGAACGGATTTCTTTGCGGATTCTGCCGAAGATATTCAGAAATATATCCATCCCGAAGACAAGAAATATGTGCTTGCAGAAATGAAAAAAGAACGGATGATGGAACATCTCCGGAAAGAAAATTCGGTTACTTTGCATTACCGTCAGCTTCTGGACGGAAGACATCAGTATATGAGTATGCATATCGTACAGCCCAGAAACAAAACCGGACGGATTGTCGTGGGCGTATACAATGCAGATGCACAAGTCCGCCGTGAACAGAGCATGGAAGAACAGAAACGCACGTTCAGCGATATTTCCAACGCGCTTGCACAGCGTTATGAAATTATTTATCATGTCAATATTATGACAGGTGAATATTCTGAATACGCAACAAATGAGAAATACCGCGGACTGGCAGAAGGCGAAAAGGGAAAGGATTTCTTTGCAGAAACGCAAAAACAGATTCAGATTCAGATTCATCCCGATGATTTGCCCATGCTGTCGGTCGCTCTGCAAAAGGAAAATCTGATGAAAAGCCTTTCCGCATACGGCAAGACAATTCTCAATTACCGGCTTATCATAGACGGCAGACCGCAGTATGTTTCTTTGTACGCTGTCCGCCCGAAAGGAGATTCCGGACATATCATCATTGCGCTCGCCAACGTGGACGAAACCAAACGAATGGAACTTGCCTATCAGGCGGCAGTGGATATGGCAAACCGTGATGTGCTGACGGGAGTCAAGAACAAACGCGCTTATGTACAGATGGAAATTGAACTGGACGAACAGATTAAAAATAAGGAAAATCTGGAATTTGCCGTTGTTGTCTGTGATGTCAACGGTCTGAAGCAGGTCAATGATACACAGGGACACAAAGCCGGAGACGCCTTTATTCAGAAAGCAAGTGCTGTTATCTGCAATATTTTCAAGCACAGCCCCGTGTTCCGGATTGGCGGAGACGAATTCGCGGTCATTCTGAGAAATCATGACTATCTTCACAGAGCCGAGCTAGTGCAGCAGCTGTACAGTGTTCTGACCGAACAGAAAAAAAGCGACAATGAAATGATTCTTCTGGCTTCCGGCATTTCGGATTTTCATCCGGAAAAGGATATCCGCGTGCAGGATGTATTTGAACGGGCTGATTCATGTATGTATCAGGATAAAAAGAAATGCAAAGCCCTGTTTTTAAAAACATAAAAAGGCGGTGAGATGATGAAATTATTTTTCTCCGTATTATCCGCCCTGCTGATTGTGCTGCTGCTGGTTTCCGGAATGGCTGCCCGGCGTTCTCAAAAACCAATCGGAAAGTATGTCACCCTCTTGAATTTATCGCTGCTGTTTCCGTTAATCGGCAGTCTGCTGACGGATAATACTCATGATAAATTTATAGCAACAGCAGGCTGTTACCTGTATTTTATCGGGCTGAATCTGGTACTGCTGGCACTAATGCAGTTTGCTGTGGAATACTGCAAGAATTCAGGCACGGGGCATAAAATTCCGAAAGCGGTGTATGCCATACTGGGAATTGATATTGCACAGCTTCTGCTGAATCCATTTTTTAAACACGCATTCCGCATGGAAGAAGCAGTTATGCCGGACGGTATTTTCTACAGGATGATTCCGCATCTCGGACAAATCTTTCACAGAATTGTGGATTATGGTATTTTCGGGGCGATTCTGCTTGTCTTTATCGTGATGTCAGTCCGAATGCCGAATATTTATAAAGAACGGTATTCTGTCATTGCATACACCATGATTTTTGCCGGAATCTGGCAGGCGTTCTGCCTTTCGGCAAACTCTCCGGTTGACCATGCAACGATTGGCTTCGGCTTGGGCGGAATCATTGTCTTTTATTTCTCGCTCTGGTACAGACCGCTAAAACTGCTTGACAGAATGCTTTCTGATATTATTTCCGAAATGCCGGGAGAAGCTTTGTTCCTGTTCGACCCGAACGGAAGATGTATCTGGGCGAATGAACTGGGCTGTCAGATAACAGAAGTCAGGGACGAAAATTTTGAACTGACGGAAAACTCTCTCGTGAAACGCTTCGGCGAAGCAGTCAGAAACCATGGTGAATGGTCAGACAAAACTACTGTTCAGACAGAAACGGAACTGAAATATTATACGCTGGAAAGCCACAGATTCACGGACGAAAAAGACCGCCTGACAGGTTCTTATCTGCGTATCCGCGATATTACAAAAGAACAGATGGAAATCCGGAAAGGTATCTATGAAGCCACGCACGACAGCCTGACCGGACTATACACCCGTGAATATCTTTATCAGAACATTTCTGAAATTTCTCAGTCGTTCCGTGAAAGACAGTATCTGATAATCTTTGTGGATATCAAGAACTTCAAGATTGTGAACGATGTATTCGGGAACGAATTCGGGGATTATACATTGCAGTGCATTGCTGAATGGGTTAGGAAGGATATGTCAGAATACTGCCGTTATGGACGGCTTATCGGCGATACGTTCGGAGTCTGCATACCGGCTTCGGAATTCTCTCCGGAAGAACTGGAAGAAACACTTTCCAATTTCATCATCCGGAAGGAGAATACAACCTATCAGTTGCTGATTCATCTGGGTGTTTACAAGATACAGCCGGATGACGATGATGTTTCTGTCATGTTCGACAGGGCACATCTGGCACTTTCCACCATTCAGGATGAGTATAAAACGCATATTGCCTACTATAACAAGGAAATCCGCGAAAAGCTTCTCTGGAATCAGAAGATTTCCTCACAGCTCGGCGAAGCCATCCGCACACGGGAAGTTCGTCCCTATTTACAGCCCATTGCCGACAGGCAGGGAAATATTGTCGGCGCGGAAGCCCTTGCACGTTGGATTCATCCGGAACACGGCTTTATGTCGCCGGCTCTGTTCATTCCGGTATTCGAGAAAAACGGCATGATTGCAGAAGTGGACAAACATATCTGGCGATGTGCCTGCGAAATTCTCTCCCGGTGGCATAAGGGAAACCGGAATCTGTTTATCTCCGTAAATATCTCTCCGAAAGATTTCTATTTTATTGATGTCATTACGGAAATCAAAAATCTTGTGAACGAATTTCAGATTCCCCCGGCATTGCTCCGTATTGAAATTACAGAAACCGTCATGATGAGCGAAGCGGAAGACAGAATGCAGATTCTGGAAGATTTCCGGAAATCCGGCTTTATTGTCGAAATGGATGACTTCGGAAGCGGTTATTCTTCTCTGAATATGCTCAAGGACATGCCTGTCGATGTTCTGAAAATTGATATGAAATTCTTAGGCAAGACCGGAGACGCGGACAAGGCAAAGACGATTGTCAAGAATATTATTCATCTTTCCGAAGAACTCGGCATTTCCGCCCTGACGGAAGGCGTTGAAACAAAAGAACAGTATCAGATTCTTTCCCAGATGGGGTGCAGTCTGTTTCAGGGGTACTATTTCGCCAAGCCTCTGCCGTTAGAGGACTTTGAAAAACTGTTGTAAAAATCAAGCGGGACTGCTGTATGTGGAAATATGGCAGTCCTGCTTGATTTATCTTCTTCAAAGCTGACATCGGGAGTGGTTTCCGCCAGTGCGCGAAGCGTTCGGGTTCGATAGTTCCGGAACAGGCTTGCTTTTCCAGAGATTTCCAGACTTCCGGATTTGAGAAATCAATTTTCATAAATGCTCCTTTCAAGGACGGGGAGGGGGAGACGGCTGAACCTATACCCTTTTATATATTTCTTTAAAGAAACTATTTTCATGCGTAGATGCTATCCTGAAAACAGGAAACAAAAGCCTTTCTGGTTTTCAATTTTCTTGATTTCTGCCGTTTTGTCGGTCTGGATTTCTCCGGACTTGACCGGGAAAACATGTCCGCATTCCGGACAGATAACCGGAAAACGTTCCGGAACGATTCCCTGCCATCGTCGGGCATACCGTGCCGGGAGTAGTTCCCGGCATGGTCGAGAATAATCGCCTTTTTTCCCGGACGGCAGCGCATACAGCGCATTGCCTGCTGAATATACAGGGTCAGACTTTGCGTCGGTCTGAGCATGATGACGCATCCGCAGTCAGGAACGTCGAAGCCTTCGGAAATCAAATCGACATTGCACAGAATCTGAATTTTTCCGTTCCGGAAGTTCCCGATAATTTCGGCTTTTGTTCAGATTTCTGAACTTTGTAGTATAATAGAGAAATGGAGGTGAGACAAATGGAAAAACAATGTCCGTTCAGATACGAAGAGTCGTTATGTGCTGCATGGTCAAAACGTTCTCCAGACTTTTCAGTCATCGT
>DGUB01000055.1:0-17048 GCA_002393815.1 Ruminococcus sp. UBA4321
TTCGATTCCCGTCGTCCGCTCCAGTCCCCGCAAGACAATTATGCGCCTTTAACTCAGCTGGATAGAGTAACTGCCTTCTAAGCAGTAAGCCGCTGGTTCGAGTCCAGCAAGGCGCGTCCTATGGTGGGTATAGCGTAGCTGGTTAACGCGTCAGTTTGTGGCACTGAAGACCATCGGTTCGAATCCGATTATCCACCCCATTTTCTGCAATCAAATACAGGACAGAAAAGAGCGAGGATTCGCTCTTTTTTGTTTCACAGGAAGGTGTACTTATGCGGAAGTTAGTGTTACTCAGCACAGAAAAAGAATGTCAGCAGGAAATCTCCCGGATTGCTGATGCCATCATCATGGAAACTGCCGCCGAAGTCATGCAGCTGCTCAAGGAACAGCAGCAGAATATCTCTGTTCTGCTGATAGAATATCCCTCGGAACAGAAGAATATTCAACAGTTAATTGACATGATAAACAAGGGACATCATTATCTTTCAGCCATTGCCGTGCTGATTCTGACAGATGAAATACATATTGAAGAAGACAGTCGTTTTCTGGGGAATTCTGTCGTTGACTGCATCCGGAAGCCGATTTATCCGCCCGTGCTTCTGAACCGGATTCAAAATGCCGAAACACTCATGAATTCCGTTTCGTTCGGAGAGTTTGCAAGAATGCTGAAAGCCCTCCCGGCGAATATTTATCTGAAAGATGCCAGCGGAAGATATGTTTTTTCCTCTCAGACATGGCATCATCTGGACACCGGAGATGACCCAAACTGGACAATCGCCGGCAAAACCGATTTGGATATCCGCAAAGATAAGGAAAATGCCAAGCTTGCTATGGAATCCGATATGAGAATCCTCCGCACCGGAAAGGGAACTTCCTATATTATCGAAGAAGCCGGGGACGAACCGGAATATTTACAGCTCATCAAAGAACCGCTCTTTTTTGAAGACGGCAGAATCCGCGGTATTATCGCGCTGATTAACAACGTGACCGAACAGGAACTCATGAGGAGACAGCTCCGGGAAAAATCGACACATGACCAGCTGACCGGACTTTATAACCGGACGTATCTGGACGAATATGTGCAGAAGCTCAAGACGCAGAATCAGTATCCCGTCAGCATTCTTTCCGCGGACTGCGATAATCTGAAAACTATCAATGATACTTACGGGCATATGACTGGAGATGAATATATCCGCTCCTGCGTGGAAATCATACAGAAAACGCTTCCGGAAAACAGCTGTATTTTCAGAACCGGCGGTGATGAATTTGTTGCCTTTCTTCCGCAGACAACTCCGGAAATGACCGAAAATTTCATAGAAAAAATAAGACAGGAAGCTTCTTCCCGTTCCGTAAAAGGCGTGACACTGAGCATTTCCTTCGGCTATGCTTCCGTTGCGGACAGCGATGAAAGTATTGTCGAATGTATGAAAGTTTCCGATAACGACATGTATCAGAACAAACGCCGTAAAAAACAAAAACAGACATAACGCACCGACAGGAGAATTTTATGAAAAATTATCACGAAAGCAATGAAGCACAGTCTCAAGGTCAAAAAAATTCTTTTTCGATTCGGCTTAAAATCCTGCTGAGTATGCTTTTTTCCACTCTGCTGATTGCCGGAACAGCCGTTTCCATTAGTTTTTCCTTGTTCAGGCAGACGCTGATTCGGGAAAATACCAGCCTTGCCGATGCCACTGCCGAAGCAGTTGCTTCCATCATTGATGCTGACAAAATCAACGCTTATCTGGAACAGGGGAACGCTCTCCCGGAATATCAGGAAATTGAAAAAAATCTCTACTGGCTGAGAAGCAGCAATCCAGAAATAGAATATATTTACGTCTACCGGATTCAGGAGGACGGCTGTCACACCGTCTTTGACCTCGATACTGATGATGTGGAAGGCGCACAGTCCGGAGAAATTATTCCGTTCGATGAAAGTTTCAATGACTATCTGCCTGCGCTTCTTGCCGGACATGAGATTGAACCCATCATTACAGATGATACTTTCGGCTGGCTTCTGACTGTCTATCAGCCTGTCTATGATTCTGCCGGTGTTTGTCAGTGCTATGCGTGTGTTGATATTTCCATGAATGAACTACGGGAATATTATAACAGCTTCGCATTCAGAATTACGGTTCTGATAGGCATTATTTTTATCATCACAGTTCTGGTTTCGCTGTTTGTGATTGAACATCAGCTGATTCTGCCAATCAATAAAATGGCTTATGCCGCCAGCGCGTTCGCTTATGACAATGACAAAGCCATGGAAGAAAATGTCAGAAGAATCAAAGAGCTGAATATTCACACCGGCGACGAAATCGAAAATCTTTATCGTGCCATTGCCAAAACCACACAGGACAGCATGAACTATGTCGCAGATATCGAAGCCAAAACACAGACCCTTTCCCAGATGCAGAACGGTCTGATTATCGTCCTCGCCGATATGGTCGAAAGCCGTGACCAGAATACCGGTGACCATATCCGGAAAACTGCTGCTTATGTTGCACTCATTACAGAAGAAATGAAAAAGCGCGGCTATTATCAGGAACAAATGACGGATGAATTTATCGCCAATGTCGTGAACGCCGCGCCGCTGCATGATGTCGGAAAAATTCATATTTCCGATACGATTCTGAACAAGCCCGGCAGACTGACCGATGAAGAATTCCGGATGATGCAGTCACATACCACATTCGGCAGTCAGATTATCGAGCGTGTCATAGAAATGGTACCTGACCCCGGCTATCTGGAGACAGCAAAAGACCTTGCCGAATACCATCACGAAAAATGGAACGGCAAGGGTTATCCGCACGGAATCAGCGGTGAAGATATTCCGCTTTCTGCCCGAATCATGGCGGTTGCAGATGTCTTTGATGCGCTTGTTTCGCGCCGGAGTTATAAAGAACCGTTCAGCTTTGAAAAAGCTATGCAGATTATCCGCAAAGATGCCGGCACACACTTCGACCCCCTTGTGGCAGAAGCCTTTCTCGGAGCGGAAGCGCGTGTCCGGCAGATTGCAGAAGAATTTCAGCAGAAGAAATAATTTTATTTATAGTAAATATAATTTTCTTTTCTGGGCGGAGCCGATTTCGGTTCCGCTGTTGCATATCCGATGGCACAGTGACCGATACCCTCATAATCGCCTTCGATGCCGAGTGCTTTCAGAATTTCTTTTCCTTCTTCGGAATCGAACTCTTCTTTTGCCCGGTGAATCCAGATATTTCCGATTCCGAGGCTCTGTGCCGCAAGCATCAGATTCTGCATGACAAGTGCGCCGTCATAAATATAAGTCGGCGCATTTTTGTCTGCGAGGACAATCAGAATCACGGGCGCACCGTAGAACGGGTCAAAATCTTCTTTCCCCATAATTTTCGCATTCATCACGGAAAGCTTATCCCGGAGAGCCTTGTCTTTCACGGCGATAATCACCGGAGACTGGCGGTTCATGCCGGTCGGCGCAAACGTTCCGGCTTCGCAAATCTGCTGAATGATATCATCCGGCAGCATATCCGGCTTGAAACTCCGGCAGCTTCTTCTTTCTCTGATGGTTTTCAATACTTCGTTCATATCACATAATTCCTTTCTGATTGTGTATTTTTAATAAATTTATTATAACACAGTTCTGAAATTTTGTCAAGAAAATTTTCTGTTGACAACTCCCGAATTTTGTGATAGAATAAATATTAGCTTTACAGAAAAGGAGTATATGATATATGGCAAAAAAACAGGATTACGGCAATGAAAGCATTACCATGCTCAAAGGCGCGGATAAAGTCCGCAAGCGTCCGGGGGTAATCTTCGGTTCGGACGGTCTGGACGGCTGTTCACATTCGGTCTTTGAAATCATCTCGAACTCTATCGACGAGGCAAGAGCCGGATTCGGTGATAAGATTATCATCACGCGCTGGAACAGCGGAGAAATCGAAGTAGAAGACTTCGGGCGCGGCTGTCCTGTCGATTTCAATAATACAGAACAAAGATATAACTGGGAACTGGTCTACTGTGAACTCTATGCCGGCGGCAAATACGACAACGCAGAAGAATCCTATGATTATTCGCTCGGTCTGAACGGTCTGGGACTATGCGCTACGCAGTACGCCTCTGAATTCATGGATGTCACTGTTCACAGAGATAATACAGAATATACCCTCCACTTCGAGAAGGGCGAAAATATCGGCGGTCTGCACAAGTCTCCCTGGAACAAGAAACAGACCGGCACAAAAACCCGCTGGAAACCCGATTTGGAAGTCTTTACGGAAATTCACGTTCCGGATGCGTTCTTTCATGATACACTCCGCAGACAGGCGGTTGTCAATCCCGGATTGCTGTTCATCTACCGTTCCGAACAGGAAGACGGCAGTTTCCTCGAAAAAGAATATTTCTACGAAAACGGCATTTCCGACTATGTACAGGAACTGACGGGCGATAAAGCCATGACTTCCGTCCAGTACTGGACAGCGGAACGCATGGGACGCGACAGAGCCGATAAACAAGACTATAAAGTCAAGTTATCCGTTGCAATGACTGTCTCGAATCAGGTCAGCTTACTGGAATATTATCATAATTCCAGCTTTCTGGAACACGGCGGTTCTCCCGATAAAGCCGTCCGCAGTGCGTTTCTCTCCCAGATTAACAGCTATCTGAAAAATAATAACAAACTCCAGAAAAATGAATCTTCCGCGTCTTTCGATGATATCAAAGACTGTCTGGTTCTGGTTTCGTCATCGTTCTCGACACAGACTTCCTACGAGAATCAGACCAAAAAAGCCATCACAAACAAGTTCATTCAGGAAGCTATGACCGAATTCCTGAAACATCAGCTGGAAGTCTACTTTATCGAAAATCCCGAAGAAGCCAATAAAATCGCCGAACAGGTACTTATCAACAAGCGAAGCCGCGAAAATGCCGAGAAAACCAGATTAAACATTAAGAAGAAATTAGCCGGAAATATCGACCTCGCTAACATGGTGGAAAAATTCGTGGACTGCCGTACCAAAGATGTCACCCGGAGAGAACTGTATATTGTAGAGGGCGATTCCGCGCTCGGTGCGGTCAAACTCGCCAGAGATGCCGAATTTCAGGCAGTTATCCCCGTCAGAGGCAAAATCCTCAACTGCCTGAAAGCTGATTATCCCAGAATCTTCAAGAGTGATATCATCACCGACCTGCTCAAAGTCCTCGGATGCGGTGTCGAAGTCAAGATGAAAAATACCGGCAATCTCGCACAGTTCAGCATGAACAATCTCCGGTGGAGTAAAATCATCATCTGTACCGATGCTGATGTGGACGGCTTCCAGATTCGTACCCTGATTTTAACCATGCTTTACAGATTAACGCCGACCCTCATTCAGGAAGGCTATGTCTATATTGCAGAGTCTCCGTTGTATGAAATCAATACAAAAGTTAAGACCTACTTCGCCTATACCGAAAAGGAACGCGCTGACATTCAGAAGAAAATCGGTAACTCGAAATACACGATTCAGCGTTCCAAAGGTCTCGGCGAAAACGAACCCGAAATGATGAGCCTGACGACGATGAATCCCGATACCAGACGCTTAATCAAAGTCATGCCTTCCGATGCCGGATCTATGCGCGATACATTCGACTTACTGCTCGGCGATAACCTTCAGGGCAGAAAAGAACATATTGCCGTACATGGCGGCGATTATATCGACCTGATTGATGTTTCCTGAAATATGAAAAAACTGCTGTTCCGGGTGTTGTTCCGGTACAGCAGTTTTCAGCTATTTGTTGAGTTTTCTGAACAGGAAAATCAGCAGACATGCTCCGGCAACGGAAAGCACCAGACTGCCAAGCCAGCCGTTCGCGCCAAGCCCCAGCAGTCCGCCGATGATGCCGCCGACAAATCCGCCCAGAATGCCAAGTACCATATTGACCAGAAAGCCTTTTTTAGAACTGTCCATGATTTTTCCGGCAATCGACCCGGCAAGTGCGCCGAGTATAATTTCAATAATGAAATGCATAATATTATCACCTCTAACTTATTATATCACAAACTTCCGGATTTTGCAAGACCATCCGGATTTTTTTATCAAAAAATTGACTTTTTCCTGTTCTGCCGTGTATTATTAGTGAAAGACAAAATTCAGAAAAGAAGTGAGTACTCATGAATGCAAGAAATTTAGTCAATATTTACGGCGATATGCTTTACAGAATCTGTCTGATGTCGCTCCGGAATCACGCCGACGCGGAAGACGCTGTACAGGAAGTCTTTCTGAAATATCTCACACGCGCCCCTGATTTCGATACTTCCGAACACGAAAAGGCTTGGCTGATTACCGTCGCGCTCAACCAGTGCCGGAATATGCTCCGCAGTCAGCGGATTATCCCGACTGACCCGGAACTGCTCCATCCGCCGGAGAATCCGCCTGAACAGAATCAGATTCTTGATGCCCTTATGCAAGTCCCCGGAAAATTCCGGGAAGTGCTGATTCTGTATTATATCGAAGGTTACAAAATTAAAGAGATTTCTCAGATTATCGGCAAAGGGCAGAGCGCAGTCAAGATGAGATTAGCCAAAGGCAAAAAACTTCTGGAACAAATCTACAGAAAGGAGTATTTATCATGAAAGAAAAAGATTTCAGGATACATGCCGGAAATATCAGATTATCGGCAGAATCCAAAGAAAGAATCATCCGCAATCTGGAAACCATGACGCAGAATCTTGACGTTTCTCAAGAGAAAGAAATTCCGCAGAGACCAATTGTCCGGCATATCATGACGGCTGTCGCCGCCTGTCTGGTGATTGCCGTCAGTGCCGGAGGAATTTATCATCTTGCAGGAGGAAAAAGCCGTTTTTCGCCGGGTTCTGCCGTAACGGAAACCGTTTCCGTTTCGATGGACGAAATGCAGAAATCTGCACCTGCTATATTCGCTTCTTTAGCGGAACTTGAACTGTATGTGATTCCGCCGCATGACAGGGGAGAAATCGGAAAATGCCCCGAAACAGTCAGCTATACTATACTTTCAAACGAGAGTCAGCAGCAGCTTTCGGAATTATACAGTACACTTGATTTTCAGAATCCTGTAAAAGACTATAGCTTTTCGAGCGATTGGAAAGACAGATTTCTTTTATTTTTACAGTATGAGGGGATTTACTACAATGTCCAGACCATCAGAGCATCTGACGGAAATACCTATATTCAGCTGATGTGCGTTTCTCCCGGAGAAAGCCGCGGCTATACACTGACCTATCAGACAGAACTTGATTTCTTTGATAAAGCAAATGCTCTGATTCAGAATCCGATAGGCGGCAGTGAGATTAATATAGAATATGATAAGATTCTTTATGATAATCTTGATGAGGTTCTGGAAATTCTGTTCGGAAGCCGGAATCTTGCAACAAAATTCGCGACAGCTATCGTGGATGCTGATACCAGAATCGGCGCAGATGCCATGAATGCTTATTTTATCTCCAGAGAAAATCAGAATTCCGATACGGTACAGTATTTCAGTATGAACCGCGATAATTTCCTGAACTTCTGGCGGATTCTGAATCAGGCTGTCATGGGCAGACCAAATTTGGCTTCCGACCTGAAAACAGAATATACTATCAGCGGTGACCCGGATTTTGTCCTGTATCTGGAAGACCGGAGCTATATGCAAATCTGGCACGGCGGCGGTCAGTCTGATGTGATATTCCATAATCTGCCCGGACTGCCGGAAGAACTCTGCATTGAAATCAGCGAGGAAGATTATCAGAATTTGAAAAATGCCCTTGTTCCGGAAGAATACTTCAATACAGAATATGAAAATATCAATACTGTTTTATACGAACGTATCGAAACGGAACTCATGAATCAGATGTTCGGCGGAAACGCTCCGGATGTTAATGAAATCATCCAGAGGGCGGAACAGACGTTCACCAGCCTGGAAGAAGCAGAATATTATTTCAGCGTGGAAGATTCCGATTATCTGCTTGAAAATCATCATGAAGGACAGTATTTCAGCATTCCGGAAGAAAAACAGAAACAGCTTGCCGAACTGTTCAGAACTCTGAATTATGCCGATATGAAGAAAAATTATCAGAACGGTGGTTACAATATCGTCATGTATCTGGAAGATGCAAATCAGCAGAAAAGTCTTGTGACGATTCTGTTCTATCCTGATTTTGACCGCGCGTATCTGTCATGGCATCCGGACGGAAATGCTGTAGGAGATAACTACTATCTGGAACTGGATTTAGATACCCTGAATCAGATTGCTGAAATCCTCTCCGAGCCGGAACAGCTTTTCGAGAAGCAGAATCCTCTGTTCAATTTTGATAATGATATGTTCAACAAAAAATCCGTACCGTTTGGCGATATTTCCGGCGCAGAAGAACGCCTGATATTCAACGCCTATGCGCCGGGTTATCTGATTCCGACCGAAGAACAGCATAAAACTCTGACAGATATGTTCAATAACTGGAACTGGAGTGAACCGCTGACGGATTATCAGCTTTCTGAAATTCAGGACGGCGAATCTTTCAGCATCTATATCAGAAAAAAGGACGGCATATCGGAATGGGCTTTTGAGGTCAGATGTCAGCTTTCCGGCTATCTGATTTATGCTCACGAAAGCGCAGAGGAAATCTTCTACGAACCGGAACTGATTACAGAAATTCAGAATTTGTTTTTAAACTCGAATCCGGATAAAGTAATTTATTATCCGCCTGAAAACGGAAGCGTCTGGGACGAACCGGCGGAACGATACGAAATTGACGAATCTGCTGTAAATTAAGAACTTACACAAAAAGGGGACACTTTTTCAGTGTCCCCTTAAATCAATGATATGAAGAAGATTACATCATTCTGTTGCCGAAACCGCCCCGGTTTCCACGACCGCCGCCGAAGTTTCCGCCGCCCAGCATACCGCCGCCGAATCCTCCGCCCATCATGGACTGCGGAATTTCAGAAACCTGTTCGCCGTTGATGATGATAGTGCCGCCGTTACATTCCGCGGACATGTCATAATCGAAGGAAGAAGTCGGGGCTGTAATGTTGATAGTACCGTCATTGACATAGATATAGCCGTTGGAATCGACTGCATCTGTATCGCCCTGTCCCATGATAATTGTCGTATCACCGCCGTTGAATTCTACAGTAACGGGATAAGCACTGCTCTTGTTTGTAGCATTGATACCGTCGTCAGAGGCTTCAATATAGATAGTGCCGCCGTTAATCTGCACATAAGTTGCTTCCATGCCTTCGGAGGAGATAATATTGAACGTTCCGCCGTCAACCTGTAAAATACTGGTTGCCTGAATTCCGTCACTTACGGAATTGATGGTGAAAGTGCCGTCCGCGATATAGATAGTTCCTTCGGATTCGTCATTTTCGCAGTGGAGCGCGTCCTTATTGCTGTTAATGGTGAACGTTCCGCCGCAGATGGAAATAGAATCATTTGCTTCTATGGCATCCAGAGCCGAATTGATAGTATAAGTTCCGCCTGTTACTTTCAAATCATCTTTAGAAGTAATGCCGTTTCCGTTCGCAGAGGTGATATTCAAAGTTCCTGTGCCGTTGAATACAAGGTCATCTTTGGAATAAATGACAGCATCAGTATTGTTTTCACCGTCTGCCGTAAACGTTCCGGAAACGGTCAGTGTATTTTCGCTGTTGGTTGTCGTGATAAATACCTTATCGGCGGAAAAAACGTAAATCGCAGGAGAATCGCTGTTTGTGATGTTCACGCCGTCAAGCACAAGCTGAACTTTGGCTTCTGCATCGGCTTCAATCCGAATAGTGCAGTTCTGAGCCGTTCCGCTGATGACATAAACGCCTGCTTCGGTGATATTGAGTGTAGCGTTATCCGAAACAGTCAGATACTGTGCGTCGGTCAGGTCGGCAGACTGTTCCAAGTCGCGATTGGAAAACAGGTCAGCAGTATCAAGCATTCCGGCAGTATTCACTGTATAGGACGCTGTTACAGCGGCAGAATTTTCAGTTTCGGGAACGGCTGCTTCTGTCGTATCGTCAGCAGTTTCAGAAGAAGTATTTGTATTGATATCGAAAGTAATGGTTTCTCTGACAGCAGATTCTTCCTCTGCGGCTGTTGCTGCATCTGTGGAAACTGCTGTTTCGGTGAGTTCAGTCGAGATGCTTTCCGTCATGTCTGTAGAAACGGAATTGCAGCCTGTCATTGTCAGTGCGAATACTGCACCCAGCAGTAAAGTCATCATCATATTTTTTTTCATAAAAATCGCTTCCTTTCAGAGTCGTGATTGATTTGTTTCATTGTCTGTATTATACCGTGCGAATCTGAAAACGATGAAACAGAAATGTGAAAGAATGCAGAAAAGATTGTGAGAAAACAGAATACAGAACATCTTGTCAGGCATGTTCTCTCCGGAATCTGCATAGAATCTATCAGAATTTACCTGAAAGGGCTGATGCCATGAAACGGAATATTCTGAAAGATACGGTAATACTGACGGCGATTCAGATGACGCTTGACGGACTGGGGTTATTATTGAATTCGTTCCTGACGAAGCAGCTCGGCGCGGAAGCGGTCGGCGTTCTGACGCTGACGGGGTCATTTTTCCGGCTAGCGTCGATGATTGCCGGGGGGAATGTGTTTCTGTGTGCGAGCAGATTTATTTCAGAGGAACTCGGCAAGCCTTCCGGAAATCCGAAGAAGGTTTTATTCTACTGTATGGCGGTCAGCCTGATACTGAGCGCGGCGGTCAGTCTGCTGATAATTCTTTTCGCGCCGTGGTGCAGTTTACGGTTTCTGCATGACGGCACACTGACAAGCCCTGTTTGCCTGATGGCAGTTTCACTGCCGTTAGTGACTGCCGCCGCTTGTCTGAAAGGCTGGTTTAATGCCTGCTGTAAAACCGGAATCTGCGCCGCTTCAGATGCGATTGACTTTCTGATGCATACGGTTCTGACAGCGTGTGCTGTCTGGTTCATGCCGCCGACGACTCATGCCGGACTGTGCCGGATGACAGCCTTCTGCACGATTGGCGCGGAAGCTGTAACTCTGCTGTTTCTGCTGTGCTGTCTGCCGTTATGCCGGACGGAAACAACGGGAACAGTTTCGATTTCGCTGAAACGCTATTTATTATTAGCGATTCCGGTGATGGCTGGGTCTGCGCTGACTTCCTTCCTGAGCGCGGCGAATGATGCACTTGTGCCGCTGACGCTGAAACAGTCCGGAGATTCCAGTGCAGAAGCCCTGAGTCAGTTTGGAATTTTTGAAGCAATTGTGATTCCGGTTTTATTTTTCCCGTCCACGGTGCTGGTATCGTTATCGGGCATACTGGTGACGGAAACCGCCCGTGAAAACGCTTCCGGAGGCAGAGTACGCATCACCTGCATGGCGGAAAAGACTATCCGGCAGACGATAGTATTCGCAGTTTTCGTGACGGAAATTTTAATCTTATTCGGGGATGAAATCGGGATTCTGCTCGGCGGGGGAGAGACCGCCGGAAACACGATTGTGCTGATTGCTCCGGTTGTGCCGTTCATTTATCTGGAAATCGTACTGGAAAGCATTATCAAAGGGACAGGCGCGCAGGCGTTTTCGTCACTGAATTATCTTGCCGAATATATTGTCAGAATCTCCTGTGTGCTGATTTTCATTCCGGTGATGGGCTTTTACGGGATTGTGCTTTCTTACTATGCAAGCAATCTGTTCGGAAATATCAGCCGTCTGGTGCATGTCATGAAGCATACGGGCATGGAGTTTCAGCCGGTAAAGCTTCTGGGGATTCCGATATTTTCTGCGGTGCTATCGGCGGAATGCATCAGAATGCTGTTTCATGCGGTGCATATTCTTCCGGAAGCGAACCCGGTCAGCATGATAATTTTCGCACTGCTGTGCTGTCCGGTCTATTTCCTGATTCAGAAAGAATTGTTTTCCCTGCACCCGAAAGCAGAGGAATGCTCCTGAATTTTGTGAAAGTTCACTAAAAATATGTTTCAAATTTCCACCAGATTCGACAAAGATAAATTTTTTGGAAAAAAGCCCTTGACATTTTGGAAATACTATGCTATAATCAATACTGTTGAATCTGATGCGGTTCAATATAGTGTAGAATCTCAGTTGTGGAATGAGATTCTGTGAGATTAGTTCCAAATTAATATTTGTCAGTATGTATGCCGTAATGCTTTTACATGTGAGGTTTTTGAGAGGTCATTTCTTCAGGATTGTATTGTAAAAAGTCTGTACGGTCATTTTATTTTTTCTTATCTTAATATCGGGAGGACAAATATGAGCCGGATTTCTAAAGAAGTTTCACGCATGAAAGAAGACAGCGAACTCAGACGCGACGAAGCCGTGATGAATTTTATGGGCGGGGATTCCTACAAGCTGAATCCTCTGGATACCCTGAAAATGATTGCTGCTTCTTCTATTTTCGGGGAGGCTTCCTATTACAGAAGCAACGTCCGCGACGGAAAATTCCGTCTAATGGCAGAATTCTCCGATGCCTTCGCGCTGCTGGTCTTCAAGCCGTATGACGGAAAGTCCACAACAGAAATCTTCCAGGAAGCCATTGATGCCGCTTTGGACTATGATTTCAAAGCCACACTGGAACTCGCTGCCGAACTGCGGCATACTTACAATATGCGCCTGAATCCGCAGGTGATTATGGTCAGAGCCGCCGTGCATCCGGGCAGAAAGGCTTTCACGGAAGAAAATCCCGGAGAGTTCCACAGAATCAATCAGAAAGTCATGCACCGCGCTGACGAACCTGCCACACAGCTGGCTTATTACCTGTATCTGTGCGGCGGTAAGAAGAATGAGATTCCTTCCGTGCTGAAAAGAAGCATTGCAAAGAAGCTTTCTTCTCTGCCGGCATATGCGGTGAATAAATACAAGAATGCTGAAATCGGCATGATTAATGCTGTGCGCATTACCCACGCGAACAGCAAAGTCATCGACGAACTCATGAAAAACGGTTCCGTCGAAGTACAGGAAGAAAAACAGACCTGGGAACAGAAACGCTCCGCAGGCATGGGATGGCAGGAGATTGTCGAATCGACCGAACTCGGTCACATGGCAATGCTCCGGAATCTCCGGAATGTCTTTTCCGAAGTCAAGGATTTGCAGTTCTGCATTGCCTATCTAGAAAAGCTCAAATCTGGGGTGCTGACCGGAAGACAGTTCCCGTTCCGGTACTATGCGGCATACAATGCCGTGAAGAAAGCCGATAACCTCTTCCATCAGAAGAAGATTCTTGCCGCTCTGGAAGAGTGTATTGATATTGCTGTCAACAATATGCCGAAACTGAAAGGCAGGACCATGTGCCTGTCGGACAATTCCGGTTCGGCATGGGGATGCATTCCGTCGGAATACGGTTCTGTGACGATTGCAGAGATTGATAATCTATCCTCTGTGATTGCTGCCAAGTGTTCCGAAGAAGGCGAAGTCGGAAAGTTTGGTGATAAGCTTATCCGGTTCGGCGTGAATCAGCCTGTTCTGAAACAGACCAATGTTATCACCAAAGACAGATGTGACGATGTCGGCGGTGCAACCGAAGGCGGTATCTGGAAATTCTTCCGGGATGCCATCCGTCACAAGAAACAGTATGATAATATCTTCATCTTCTCTGACCAGCAGGCAGGTACAGGCGGTCTGTACGGCACTAGTGAAGATACCAGAGAATATAAAAGCCGCGGATTTGCCTGCCGCGGTGACAGATATATCAATGTCTGGAAGCTGATTCTGGAGTACCGGAAACAGGTCAATCCGAAAGTCAACGTGTTCAGCGTGCAGACTGCCGGTTATGACAATGTCCTGATTCCGCAGATGGCTTACCGGTGCGCTATGCTGACAGGATGGACGGGAAAGGAAATCCTGTTCGCGGCGGAATATATCCGTCAGTGGGATGCCATTGAACAGGCAGCCGCACAGCAGCTTGAAAGTTGAATTTATTCACAGTCATGATGCAGAAGTACGGGGTTCTTCTATTATACGGATTTAGAGGCTGAAATCCTGCAAATCTTTCCGCGGTGCAATCCGCGTTAAAATCTACCGGTGCAGTCCGGGTTATCAACTGCACATGGGTCTGCTCACCATGTAAAAGAAGGAGGCACATGGAGCCGTCCGCCATGGTAAAACAAAGAGACAAATCCTCCGTACTGCAATTCTCATGACTGTGCTTTAAAAAATTGCAGCAATCACGATGCAGAAGCATGGGTTACTTCTTTATATTTTTATAATTTTTATAACAGACGGCTGAAATCCATAACTGTTCCGCGGTGCAGTCCGCGTTACCAACCACATGAAGCACCCCTCATGTAAATCACCGGGCGCATGAATGCAAGGACATGTCAAAATCCGGCAAAGTATCCCCCGTGCGATATTCTCGTGATTGTCCACGTTTCGGTGTGATGCAGAGTGACAGTTACTTCATGAATTTTGTATTTTTGAGAAAATATCTTTTTATACTGTCACTGAGATTCTCACACCTGTTATCTGCTCAATCCAGTCATGATGCAGCAGTATCAGTTACTTCTCGGACTATGTTTATGTAACGGGCTTCTACAACAGAAGTCGGCGGAATTCACGCCGGCGGAACATACCGCTTAAAAAAAGTACCGCATTTTCATAATGCAGACAGACTGTACTGTCTTTAAACAAACAGCTGTAATTTAATATTTTTATATTATGTACTGATGCGACCCATTTCTCATGACTGTAAAGACTGCCGCGGCTTTCCTGCGGCAGTCTTTTTTTATCTGCATTGTCAAAAAATCAGATTTTAAGGTTGACAAATGCCGGAAAATGCTGTATAATAATATCATGAAATATACCGTATATATTTTATCATTTGATAGGGAGATTTTAAAACCATGATTATCACAAAAGAAATCAGTCTGCTCGACTGCGGTCAGCAGATAAAAAACGGAGACCGCCTGTTTTCAGCCCGGAAAGATAAGAACTACTTATTGCTGATGTGCGGTATCCGGACAATTCTGAGAATCAATGACAAACAATACTACATGCAGCCGTTTACATTTCTGCTGTATCCGTTCGATGATGAAGTCGTTTCTGTCGAATCGTCGGAGGCTACGTTCTACCGCTATATGCAGCTGCGCATGACAGACAGCTACCTGAAAAAATTACAGGAATCCGGCATGTCTTTGCAGGAAGTCCACACGCTCGCACAGCCCCTCGCGGTGGAAGAAATCTGGAAGATTCTCCTTCCGTTTATGGAGCCGGAGAATGTCTGTTCTCCGGAAATGGGCGAACATGCGCTCAAACTGCTCATGTGTCTGCTAATGGAAGCCTCTGACGGTACGGTTTCCCGTGCTGCCGAAATACCCCATTATGACAAGCTGACCGCTCTGCGCCATAAAATCTATGCCAATCCGGCTTCCAGCTGGTATATTCAGGATATCTGCGACGAAATCGGCATCAGCCGTCCTTATTTCCATAAACTCTATCTTTCTGCATTCGGCACGACCTGTACACAGGATGTCATTTCCAGCCGGATTGCCTATTCCAAAAAACTGCTTGCCAATACCAACTACGCCATCGCCGCTATTTCCCAGCAGTGCGGATTCGAGACAGATGTGTACTTCATGCGCCAGTTCAAGCGTCATGTCGGCATGACCCCCACGGCTTACCGCCGGGTACAGTCCGCCGGCAAAAAGAAAAACTGATTTTTTTGACATTTTATACTTGTGCTGATTATGTTTTTATATGGAAATTGCTTCTTGACTTTTTTCCGAAATCTGTGCTATACTATATCATGCAGGATACTGCAAATCATCTTGATATAAGAGGAGATAAAATTTTTCATGAAGCTTTCACGCATTGTTTCCAGTCTGCATAACTCGACAAAAGCGACTGTTATCGCCTGTTCGGTTCTGCTGGTAATGACCACTGCCGTGCTGTTTTTTCTGATGCTGTTTCCGATTAAGATGCGCGACCGCAGTGCCGCTTTGTCTGCACCGGTTATTGCCGAAACAACAACAACTCCCGAAACGCTTCCGGAAGCTGCTTTCACAACGACAACGAAAGAACCGCCCCATACGCTTTCCACATGGGCAGCGACTATCGAAACATTGGAAACCACCCTCGACCCCGACGAAACTACAGACATTCCCTGGTATGACAAACTCTTTACGACAACTGTCGAAACGGACGAATACGGCAGCACCGTCACAACCACCTCTACAGAAGAAACAACAACTTCTGTTTATCTGGAAACAGAACCGCCCTATATTGAAACAGAAATCATTACTGAAATGATAACCATTCCGGAAACCGTTCCCGAAACGCCTCCTCAGACCTTCACGGAAGTCGTTGTCACCCAGCCGCCGGAAACCGAAGCCGAAATTATCAACGCTGAACCCGTTGCACCGGATTTTGGAAATGAGTAAAATTCAGAATCTCATAGAAAATCAGAATTTCAGCTATTTGCAGCCGTATTTCTATGAGCATGAAACGGCTCTCCGCTGTGAACTCGGCACAGGTGAAACTGATACCGTCTGGATGCAGAACGCCCGGAAACGTGCGCTTGCTGTCTTCCGGATTCTCTTTCCCGAAGGCAATGCCGATGCGGTTATCTTCAATGAATGGCAGTACGACGGCGACCCGGAAGAAGATTTCTCCGGAATTCTGAAAACGTATCGTCATAAAATTATCCGGAATCTGCCCGTTCCTGACTGGAATACCGCTCTGCACCGGAACAGAATTATCTGCTATGCGGATGACAAGCTTTTCCCCTGTGAAAAAATCATCCAGAATCTTTTGCTTGAAGATTTCGGCGTTCCCAATCATGAAGAAAGCTTTGTTTCCTTCTGCAACGAATGCATTCTGTCCGTTTATGATGACCGCGGCTGTGATATTTTCTTTGCCGATTCCGGGAAATTCCGGGAGTTCTATCCGCTTCTCGAACCTTTCTTTCTGGACTATGACAGAAATCTCATGCAGGAAAGACTTGACAAATTTTCATAAACATGCTATCATAGTACTGTAACAGAAATAAATTAAACTGATTCTTCGAGGTTGTGTGCAAGTCATGACCGGCGGTAAAGTCCGCAAGCCTGACGGCTGAACCGGCGCAATTCCGGTACCGACGGTATAGT
>DGUB01000055.1:17099-22363 GCA_002393815.1 Ruminococcus sp. UBA4321
GTATAGTCCGGATGAGAGAAGAATGCTTTTTCAGCGTACCTCGGAATTTTTCCGGGGTATTTTTATTTTCAGGAAGGATGAAATTGATGGAATCTACAGATTATATGCGCCGCGCAGTCGAACTCGCACGGAAGGGTATCGGCTTTGTCAACCCGAATCCGCTGGTCGGTGCGGTTATCGTCAAAGACGGCAGAATCATCGGCGAAGGATGGCATGAAAGATACGGTCAGCCCCATGCCGAACGAAATGCTCTCAAAAACTGTATCGAATCCCCGGAAGGCGCAGAATTATTCGTCACTCTCGAACCCTGCTGTCATCACGGCAAACAGCCGCCCTGTACCGAAGCGGTCATTCAGGCAGGAATCAAAAAAGTCTATATCGGCTCTTTCGACCCGAATCCTCTCGTTTCCGGAAAAGGCATTCAGCAGCTGCGGGATGCCGGTATCGAAGTCGAAACGGCTGTCTGTCAGGCAGAATGCGACAATCTCAACCGGATATTCTTCCACTACATTACGAAGAAAACGCCTTACTGCCTGATGAAAATCGCCATGACTGCCGACGGCAAAACTGCGACCCGCGCCGGATTCTCCAGATGGATTACCAATGAGGCTTCCCGTCAGCACGTCCACGAACTCCGGAAACAGTTTTCGGCGATTATGTGCGGAATCGGCACAGTGTTAGCCGATAATCCCTCTCTGACCTGCCGGATTGAAAATCCAAGCAATCCTATCAGAATCATCTGTGATACACATCTGAGAATCCCTGCGGACTGCACCGTTGTCCGGACGGCAAAAGAAGTTCCGACTATCGTCGCCACCAGCAGTCAGGATTCTGCCAGAATCGCAAAATTACAGGAATCCGGCGTTCAGATTCTGAAAGTCCCAGACGAAGAAGGACATATCAGTCTGAAACTTCTCATGAAGAAACTCGGCGAACAGGGCATTGACAGCGTTCTGTTAGAGGGTGGTTCGCATCTGCATGAATCCGCACTCCGCGCCGGAATCGTTCAGCATGTGCAGATTTATATCGCCCCGAAGATTTTCGGCGGTGTTTCCGCGAAAACTGCCGTTGGCGGTATCGGCGTGAATGATGTGGATGAAGCCTATCAGCTTGGTGCGCCCGAAATCCGCCAGTATGGCAATGATATTCTGCTCGATTATGATATTCTGGAGGGCTGAACATGTTCACAGGCATTATTGAAGAAATCGGAAAGATTAAAGCCATCCGGACGGGTTCGACATCCTGTGTGCTGACCGTTTCGGCAGAAAAGATTCTTTCTGATATGCATATCGGCGACAGTATCGCCGTGAACGGTACCTGCCTGACCGTCTGCGAATTCGATAACAATTCTTTCTCGGCAGATGTCATGCCCGAAACCATGCGCCGGACAAATCTCGGAAGTCTGAAATCCGGCAGTCCTGTGAATCTCGAACGTGCCATGTCTGCAAACGGCAGATTCGGCGGCCATATCGTTTCCGGACATATCGACGGAACAGGCGTTATCCAATCCATGAAAAAAGAAAAAAATGCTGTCTGGGTACAGATTTCCGCAAATCCCAAAATTCTGAAATATATCGTCGAAAAAGGCTCTGTCGCGATTGACGGCATCAGCCTGACCGTCGCGAAAATCAGCAGTCAGGATTTTTCGGTTTCGATTATTCCGCATACCGGAGAGGAAACTATCTTGTTAAAGAAAAAGCCCAGCGATATCGTCAATCTGGAATGCGACATTATCGCGAAATATGTCGAGAAACTCTGCGGATTTCAGAATGCTTCCGGCGGTATCTCTGAAAACTTCCTCGCTGAACATGGATTTCTATAATATAATATTATGGAAGTAATGATAGAAATTTTTCTGGATGTTCTGGATGAAATTCTTGACCATCCTCTTGACAGACTGCTGAATAAAATCTTCAGAAAAAAGAAAAGGTGATTCCGGTGGATATGAACAAAGAAAAAGTTCAGCAGATAATTGGCGATAATTCGAGATTTATCAGTCCTTATGCCGAACCAGAAGGCTACTATATTTATAAAGATAAAGAAAATATCGTCCGTCCGGAAGAAATCACCCTCTATTTTGAACGGCTGAAATATGCCGTCAGCCATGCGGAAGAACTTATCCGGCAGGCGTTCGGAGACGGAACATATTTCTATGATTATCTTTTTAAAGATTTTGATTACGAAAAGGAACTGTTTCTCTGTCCGGAGAATGCGCGTCTGTACGAAGAAATGAATAAAATCAAAACTTCTGAACAGATGTTTCAGGGCTTGCGGTTTGAATCGTTCGTACTCGATAAGAAAAATATCGGCGCATATCTCTCCAATCCGGATTTTATGCCCGGCAATTTTATCGAAGCCGTCTGGGACGAAAACTGGAATCACCTCTACAGCTGGATTTGCTGAAACTATCAGGAAGAAGATGATTTTATGCTGACCCCATTCAATTCCGAATATGCCGAAAAGTATATTTCTGAGATTCTGCAATGTCTGGAAGAAAAGCAATATCCGGATGCCGTTGCTTGTCTGATGCAGATGACGATTCAGAATTATGATGACTGCCAGTGTACGGATTTGCTTGGTTTACAGAAATGCTATGAACTCTGGACAGCGTGCTGTCTGCTGGATGCGGTTCTGAATCATACGGATTATATCAGTGAATGCAGAAATTATTCTGATAACTATATTCAGGTTATCCGCAGTCTGGAAGAAGGCTTTCAGAAAACAAAACGAAAGCTGTTTAAAAAGATTCCTGTCTATCATAAATCCAGAATTGCACAGAGTGCCTTTGATGCGCTGACTTATCTTACAGTACCGGATTATGATGATTTATCTCCCGAAGATGCTGCTGATATCCCTCGTGATGAAGATGGTTATCTTCTGACTTCTCTCGGCGGTATCATGCAGAAAGAAGGAAAACTGGAACAGTGGGACACAGATGTGACGGAACTGTCATTCCGTCTGCTCGACCATGTGGAAGATGATGATAAAAGCACTGGCTATAACGCATATGGAATGCTGATATAATATTTTAGAAAGAAGCTGATTTTTATGAATACTATCCCCGAAGCCCTCGAAGCGTTAAAACAGGGCAAATTGATTCTCGTCATTGACGACCCCGACCGCGAAAACGAAGGCGATTTAATCTGTGCCGGACAGTTCGCGACAACGCAGAACGTCAATTTCATGGCAAGTCAGGCGAAGGGCTTAATCTGTATGCCGATGTCAAAAGCCTATATTCAGAAACTGGGTTTGCATCAGATGGTTGCTCACAATACTGACAATCATGAAACCGCGTTTACAGAATCTATCGACCATGTAAAGACGACAACCGGAATTTCCGCCGAAGAACGCGGATTTACAGCGCGTATGTGCGTCGAGCCGGATTCACGTCCGGCAGATTTCCGCCGTCCCGGTCACATGTTTCCGCTCGAAGCCAAGCCCGGCGGCGTTCTGGAAAGAAACGGTCATACAGAAGCTACCGTCGATTTAATGCGTCTTGCCGGTCTGGAACAAGTCGGCTTATGCTGTGAAATCATGGCAGATGACGGCACGATGATGCGGACAACTGAACTCATCAAGTTTGCTGAAAAGTATCATCTAGTTATCATCACAATCAAAGATTTGCAGATTTACCGCAGAATGCACGATAAGTTCATGACAAAAGTCACAAGTGCGCATCTGCCGACAAAGTACGGAGATTTCATGATTCACGGTTATCAGAACGAAATCACCGGACGGGAACATGTTGCGCTTGTCATGGGCGATGTCGCTGACGGAAATCCGGTGCTGTGCCGTGTCCATTCCGAATGCCTGACAGGGGATGTATTCGGTTCGAGCCGGTGCGACTGCGGTCAGCAGTTAGATGAAGCTCTGAAACGTATCGCCAAAGAAGGCAGGGGAATTCTGCTGTATCTCCGTCAGGAAGGGCGTGGCATCGGTCTGCTGAATAAAATCAAGGCTTACGATTTACAGGAACACGGTCGCGATACCGTCGAAGCCAATGTCGAACTCGGATTCGCTCCGGATTTGCGCGACTACAGCGAGGGCGCACAGATTCTGAAAGACTTAGGCGCGTATAAACTCCGTATCATGACGAATAATCCGGATAAGATTTCTGACCTGTCAGAATACGGCATTGAAATCATCAGCCGCGAAGCTATCGAAATCGCGCCGAAAAAAGAAAATCTGTTTTACTTAAAAACCAAACAGGTGAAAATGGGTCATCTGCTTGATAATATTGACTAATCACGAAAGGAAGATTCAGCTATGAAAGTTTTGGAAGGTTTTTACGAGGGAAAAGGTCTGAAAGTGGCAATTGTCGCATCCAGATTCAATGAGTTTATCACCAATAAATTAGTCGGCGGTGCGGAAGACTGTCTCCGCCGTCACAACGTCGAAGAAGATGATATCACGCTTGCATGGGTTCCCGGTGCATTCGAGATTCCGCTTGCCGCCAAGAAGTTAGCGAAATCCGGAAAGTATGACGCGATTATCTGTGTCGGCGCGGTTATCAGAGGGGCAACCTCTCATTATGACTATGTCTGCGCGGAAGTCTCTAAAGGAATCGCGAGTGTTTCTCTCGAAACAGAAATTCCGGTACTGTTCGGCGTTCTGACGACTGATACTATCGAACAGGCTATTGAACGTGCCGGAACAAAGGCAGGAAACAAGGGCTATGATTGTGCCATGTCCGCGCTTGAACTCGTGCAGATGCTCAGAAAGGTCGGCGACTGATGCCGAAAATTATGTTTTTCGATATCGACGGCACATTAATGGAAGATTCTTCTTCCCATTATGTGCCGGAAAGTACCGTCAAGGCTCTGCAACTCGCGCATGAAGCCGGAAACTTACTCTATGTCAATACCGGCAGACCTGTGATTAATGTCGATGATGATGTCAGAATTCTCGGCTTTGACGGCTATATCTGCGGATGCGGTTCGTATATCGAATGTAACGGAAAAGAACTGCTTTATCATACGAATCCGAAAGAAGTCTGTCAGGAGACGGCTCGTCTCGTCCGGGAATGTGATGCTTCTCCGCTCTATGAACGCCGGGATGCTTTCTATTTCGACCCCGAATGCCGGGAACTCGAATTCGTGAAAGTCATCCGGGACACGTTCCGGATGCAGGAAAAGAACGTCTGGAGAAGCGTCAGTGATACGGATTTCAGCTTCGATAAGTTTGTTATCGCCTATGACGAACAGACGGATTTGGAACGCTTCAAAGCCGGAATTGCTGAAAATTTCGTCTATATCGACAGAGGG
>DGUB01000033.1 GCA_002393815.1 Ruminococcus sp. UBA4321
GTATAGGCTTTCAGACCTTCAAAGACAGTCTGTGCATACTGGAGAACACAGGCACATTCATTCATGGTAATATTGGCATCTTCTGTGAGAGTGCCGGCATCCCATGCGCCGTCTTTATAGCTGGAAACATAACGCTTATCGGTCTGCACATAAGCGAAACCGAGATTGCCCCAGTCGATGTCTTTCTTTTCCATAATTAAAATCCTTCTTTCTGAAATATAAAAATTTTTATATACGTTCTGCAATCAGGCTGCCCATTTCGGAGCAGGAAACCTGTTTGCAGCCGTCAGACATGATATCTCCTGTGCGGAAGCCTTCGGCAAGCACTTTCTGCACAGCGTTTTCGACAGCGTCAGCTTCTTCCTGTAAGTCAAGAGAATATCTGAGAAGCATTGCACCGGAGAGAATTGCCGCAATCGGGTTGGCGATATTTTTTCCGGCGATATCGGGCGCACTGCCGCCGCTGGGTTCATACAGACCGAATTTTGTTTCATTCAGGCTGGCGGACGGGAGCATTCCGAGAGAGCCTGTCACCATAGCGGCTTCATCGGAGAGAATATCGCCGAACATGTTTTCTGTCACCATCACGTCGAACTGTGCCGGGTTTTTGACAATCTGCATGGCAGTACTGTCCACGAGGGCATGTTCGAGGGTGACTTCGGGATAATCCTGAGCGACTTCGTTCACGACTTTGCGCCACAGACGGGAAGAATCCAGAACGTTGGCTTTGTCCACGCTTGTGACTTTTTTCTTACGCTTCATGGCGACTTCAAACGCCTTGACCGCGATTCTGCGGATTTCGTTTTCGTTATAGCTGAGCGTGTCGATGGCAGTCATTACGCCGTCGACTTCTTCGGTTTTGCGTTCACCGAAATACAGACCACCGGTCAGTTCACGCATGATGAGCATATCAAAGCCCTGACTGCTGATATCTTCGCGGAGCGTACATGCGCCGCGGAGTTCGGGATAGAGAACGCAGGGTCTTAAATTCGCGAACAGTCCGAGAGATTTTCTCAATTTGAGCAGACCTGCTTCCGGTCTGAGGTTTGCCGGGAGTTTGTACCACGGAGAAGTGGTGGTGTTGCCGCCGATAGAACCCATCAGGACAGCGTCGCTGTCTTTACATGCCTGAATGGTTTCGTCTGTGAGGGGAACTCCGTTGGCATCAATGGAACAGCCACCCATCAGCAGCTGCGTGTACTGAAATTCATGCTGATATTTTACAGCGACTTTGTCCAGAACTTTCATCGCTTCTGTGACAATTTCCGGTCCGATGCCGTCGCCTTTAATCACGCCGATTTTATAATTCATAGTATCTGTGAAACCGCCTTTCAAAAAAATTGCTGTATTTATTATACTACTTCTGCGACAAAATGTCAATCTTTTTTCCACAGAATTTTTTTCTGAAATTTCTTGAAATTATCACAATAGTATGTTATAATAGAATTACTGTCACCCGGAAGGAAGGAGAAAAGCACATGAAACGCTATATGACAATCTATCTGCAATGGCTTACCAAAAAGCTGGAACATCCGGAAAAACTTACAAAAGAAGAGCTTTCCGCACTCCGGAAAGAAATTCTGGTACAAATCGGCTTTATGCAGCACGAAAGATTTGTGCATTTTCTGGTTGTGATACTTGTCGGACTTGCGTTTTTCCTGACAATGGGGATTTATCTGTATTTTAAAACAACTGGACTGGCACTGCTCTGCCTGATGCTGTTGGGACTGCTTGCGCCGTATTTATGGCATTATTATTTTCTGGAGAATACTACGCAGAAAATCTATGTGCTGTATAACCGCGCCGCCGCGCTCGATGACGGAGCCGACTACCCCAATACAGACAAGATTACAGATAAACTGGGACAGTTTTAATTTTTCACGAAAGGACTAATGCTTTTTATGGACGAAAATCAAAAGAACGACACTCCCGAAGAAGAATATACAGGGATTCTCGGCGACTATCAGGAAACACCTGAACCAGAGCCAGAAACTTCTCCTGTACAGGATTCCGGTTCCGGAGAAGCACCGAAAAAAAATAATTCTCTGAAAATTGCCGGAATTGCAGTGGCATCCGCCGCGATTATGGGATGTCTCGGATTTCTGGGAGTCAAACTTTGGAACGGCAGAAGCGTACAGCCGCCGGAAACTTCTCAGACAGAATCTTCCGGTGATACTTCCGGTACGGAAAACAATGCCGCTGACCTGCTGCCGGAAAATACAACTGCTGCCGCCTATTCTGAAAATTATGAATTCTCCCCTGCCCTGCTGGAATGTCTTTATCAGAGTTATGTCACACAGTATGCTTCTGCGATGAGTTATTACGGCATTGACCCGGCAACTTCTGACCTGAAAACCGAAAAGCTTCCCGAAGATACCGGCGAAGACATGACATGGTTTGATTATATCATGTCACAGGTCAAGGGCATGGCTTCCCAGCTGCTTGTATTTCAGGAATCTGCCGCTGCTGCCGGATTTACCCTCAGCGAAGAAGACCAGCAGTCTGTAGAAGAACAGCTCGCAACAGAAGAAATTTCCAACTACGGCGAAAACGCTTCCGAAGACGATGTCCGCAAAATTATCGAAATGCAGACCCTCGCTTCTGCTTATTTTGATTATGTACTTGAAAACATGCAGTTTACAGACGAAGAACTGGATGCCTACTATCAGGCGAACAAGAATCAGTTTGATACCTGCGGTCTGATGG
>DGUB01000076.1 GCA_002393815.1 Ruminococcus sp. UBA4321
AAGTGGAATATGGGCTGGATGAATGATATGCTCCAGTATATGTCCCTTGACCCGATTTACAGAGCGTTCAACCATGACAGGCTGACATTCTCATTCTTCTATTGTTTCTCTGAAAACTACATTCTGCCGATTTCCCATGATGAGATTGTTTACGGCAAATGCTCCATGCTCCGGAAAATGCCGGGCTATGATACAGACAAGTTCTCTTCCTACCGTGCATTTTTAGCCTATATGATGGCGCACCCCGGAAAGAAAATGCTGTTCATGGGGCAGGAATTCGCACAGGTCAACGAATGGAACTACGAAACACAGCTCGACTGGGATTTGCTCGAAAAACCGGAACACCAGAAAATGCAGGATTTCGTTGCTGCTCTGAACAAACTTTATCTTGAAACTCCGGCAATGTGGGACAATGACGATTCCTGGAGCGGATTCAGCTGGATTTCTCACGACGACTACAAGCAGAGTGTTATCGCATTCCGCCGTATTGCTGACGACGGCAGCGAAATTATCACGGTCTGCAACTTCGTGCCGGTGACGCGTACAGATTACAAAATCGGCGTGCCGTTTGATGATGAGTATGAACTGTTATTCAGCACAGATGCTGAAAAATTCGGCGGACAGGGTCTGGCACTCGAAAAATATGAGCCGCTTGATTACAGTATGCACGGCTTTGACCAGAGTATTTCCCTGACACTGCCTGCACTCTCTGTTCTGTATCTGAAGCGTGTTCCGAAGAAACAGAAATCTCTTGCCGAACTCGCCAACGAAATTGCTGACCGGAAAGAAAAAGAACAGGAAGCTGAAATTGTTCCGGAAACTGCATCAGAACCCCAGACAGAAGAAACATCAGATAAGTAAATATTACCAGAGCAGGACGGAGTTACAAAAACTGCTCTGTGATTTAGGAGGATTTAATTTATGAATGCTAAGAAAAAAGTCATTGCAATGCTTCTGGCAGGCGGACAGGGCAGCAGATTATATGCCCTGACTCAGAATGTTGCAAAGCCTGCTGTTCCTTACGGCGGCAAATATCGTATCATTGATTTCGCACTGTCGAACTGCACCAATTCCGGCATTGATACTGTCGGCGTGCTGACACAGTATCAGCCGCTTGTTCTGAATGAATACATCGGCAACGGTCAGCCGTGGGATTTGGACAGAATGTACGGCGGCGTACATGTACTTTCTCCGTTTGAGACAAAAGAAGGTGCAGACTGGTTCCAGGGTACTGCAAACGCCATCTATCAGAATATGCGTTTTATCGAACGCTATGACCCGGAATATGTTATCGTCCTCGGCGGTGACCACATCTACAAGATGGACTATTCCAAATTAGTGGAATATCATGAGAAGAATAATGCTGACGGCACAATCGCAGTAATCGACGTTCCGAAGGAAGAAGCTTCCCGTTTCGGCATTATGACCTGCGATGCGGAAAACCGCGTTGTCAGATTTACAGAAAAGCCCAAGAATCCGGAATCTACCCTTGCTTCCATGGGCATCTACTGCTTCACATGGCAGAAACTCAAGAAATATCTGATTGAAAACGAAAATGCAAATACCGGTTCCAAGGACTTCGGCAAGGATATTATTCCGTCCATGCTCGCCAACAAGGAAAGACTGTTTGCTTACACATTCGACGGCTACTGGAAGGATGTCGGCACACTCGACAGCCTGTGGGAAGCCAATATGGACTTGTTAAGCCCCTCTGTTCCGCTCGACTTGTACGATCCGAAGTGGAAGGTATATGCCCGTCACAACAACATGCCGCCGCAGTACATCGGCGAAAGCGCACAGATTGAAAATTCCATGATTACCGAAGGTTCCAATATCAGCGGCAAGGTAGATTTCTCTGTTATCTTCTCCGGAGTCACTATCGAAGAAGGTGCCGTTGTCAACTATTCGATTCTGATGCCCGGTACGGTTGTCAAGTCCGGTGCGGTTGTGGAATATGCCATTGTCGGAGAAAACTGCGTTGTGGAATCCGGTGCGAAAATCGGCATCAGCCCCGAAGAAATCGAAAACCGGGATGACTGGGGTATCGCCGTTGTCGGTCATAATGTAACAGTTTCCGGCAGTGCGGTCATCAAGCCCAAGGAAATTATCTCAGAAAATGTCTAAATCAATAAGAGGAGGCTCTGTTAGCTATGAGTGTAAATAATAACGTACTCGGTCTGATTTTTGCAAGTCTGCATGATTCGACTGTCATTGAATTAACCAAACAGAGAACCATGGGTTCCATCATGTTCGGCGGCAGATACAGACTGATTGACTTTCCGCTTTCCAATATGGTAAACTCCGGCATTACACAGGTCGGCGTGATTACAAAATCGAATTACGGTTCTCTGCTTGACCATCTCGGCACAGGTCGTGAATGGGATTTGGCAAGAAAACAGGGCGGACTTCATCTGCTTCCGCCGTTCAGCCAGAATGTCGGCGAAGGCGTTTACAGAGGCCGTCTGGAAGCTCTCAGCAATGTCTGGAGTTATGTGGAACATTCCAAATGTGAATATGTTGTTCTGACAGACTGCGACTATGTCGCAAATATCAATTTTGAAAAAGTCATCAAGCAGCATAAGGAAACCGAAGCAGATATTACTGTCGTATACGGCAAGTACAGATACAGCGAAGAATCCGGCTCCTGCGTGGACGTACTGGAAATGGACGATACCAGCAGAGTCAATGCCGTACTGGTTGACCCGGCAATTTCCGGCGAATGCAATATCAGCCTGGATATGTTCGTCATGAAAAAAGACTTCCTGCGTAAAATCGTTAAGGACGCTGTCAGCAAAAATCAGTACAGCCTTGTCCGCGACTGCTTACAGCCGAGAGTAAAGGAATTCAAGATAATGGGTTATCAGTTTGACGGCTATTTCAGCAGAATCGACAGCGTCAAGCATTATTATGAAGCCAATCTGGCACTGCTCAAGCCCGAAAACAGAAATGAATTGTTCAAGCCCGGTGCGCCCATCTATACCAAAATCGGTGACAACGGTCCTGTTAAATACGGTCTGGAATCCAAAGTTTCCAACTCCCTGATTGCAGACGGCTGCATTATTGAAGGTACTGTCGAAAACAGCATTCTGTTCCGCGGTGTCAAAGTAGCCAAGGGCAGCGTCGTCAAGAACTGCATCCTGATGCAGAATACCAATATCGGTGCGGACTGCTCCCTGACTGCCGTCATCACTGACAAGAATGTCACAACCGAAGACGGACGCGTCCTGACCGGTTCGGACAGCTATCCTGTTTACATCAGCAAAAACGCCAAGCTCTGATTCTGGAAGGTGATATATTTTGAATATACTGTTTGCCGCAAGCGAAGCTGTACCGTTTGCAGCGTCCGGCGGTCTGGCAGATGTCATCGGCTCGCTTCCTGCCGCCATCCGCAACAAAGGTCACGAATGCCGCGTTGTGATTCCGCTGTATAAATCCATCCGTCCGGAACTCCGCGCACAGATGACGTTCTTAACGAATATTACAGTAGATGTTTCCTGGAGAAAGCAGTACTGCGGTATTTTCACCGCACTCTGGAACGGCATGACTTATTATTTCATCGACAATGAATATTATTTCGGACGCGACGGCTTGTACGGCTTCTATGACGACTGCGAACGCTATGTCTTTTTCTCCAGAGCAGTTCTGGAAATGCTGCGCTGCATTGATTTTCACCCGGATATCATTCATGCCAATGACTGGCAGACGGCTCTGATTTCTGTCTTCTATCAGGTATTCTATAAATATCAGCAGGGATATCAGAATATTAAAAATATCTTTACGATTCATAATATTCAGTATCAGGGCAGTTACGGGCGCGAAGTCCTCAACGAAGTCATGGGCATTCCGCTGTATCATATCGGCATTCTGGAATATGACGGTGCCATCAACATGATGAAAGGCGCGATTGAAGCCGCTGACAAGATTACAACTGTCAGTCCCAGCTATGCGTGGGAGATACTCGACCCGTATTATGCACATGGTCTGGACAGGATTCTTGTCAACAAGCAGTACAAGCTGTGCGGTATTCTCAATGGCATTGATACAGACCTCTACAATCCGGAAACGGATAATTTGATTGCCGAAAAATTCAGTGCTGCCAGCCCTTCTGGCAAGAAGGCATGTAAAGAAGCTCTGCTTTCGGAACTGGCTTTGCAGGAAGGTGATGAGCCTGTCATCGGCATTGTGACAAGATTTGTTTCCCACAAGGGCATTGACCTGATTCGCTATGTCTTTGAAGATATTCTGAATCTGGGCTATAAATTCGCAATTCTGGGCAGTGGCGAGAAAATCTATGAAGATTTCTTCTCGGAGATGCAGTGGCGTTATCCGGACAGGGTCAGCGTCACACTGGGATTCCAGCCGGATTTGGCGAAGAAAATCTATGCCGGTGCGGATATGTTCCTGATGCCCTCACAGAGTGAGCCGTGCGGTCTGGCACAGATGATTTCCATGCGCTACGGTACTGCCCCTATCGTCCGGGAAACCGGCGGTCTGCGCGATTCTGTCAAGGATAACGGCAATGGTGACGGCAACGGCTTCACATTCCGGACGTATAACGCCCATGACATGCTGAACGCCTGCGAACGTGCCAAGACATGCTATGATAATCCGGAAGAATGGAAGTCTCTGGTACACCGTGCTATGACAAGCGACTACAGCTGGAATACTTCCGCGGATGCTTATATCGGCTTATACAAAGAATTATGCAATTTATAATTCAGGATAACATTCAGAAAAGCTGTTCTCTGCAAGGGGAACAGCTTTTTTAGATTTCCTGATATAAGCAATAAAAACAGGAAAGCCCTGCCGGAGCAGGGTTTCCCTTAAGTTATGAGAATGATGAAAATTAAAGCTGAATCAGACCGACAATGGCTTTCATGATATTCAGAGAGTCGGAAGCATCCGGCTTGCCGTCGCCGTTAATATCAGCAGCTTTCAGCTGGTCATCCGTGAGTTTTTCTTTGCCGAGGATGGCTCTGTTGACTGTGATAACGTCAAGGATATCTACCTTGCCGCTGCCATCAGCATCGCCCTTGACAAAAGCACCGGATTCCGTAGCAAGTTCTGTGGTGACAGTTGTCGTTGTCGTTGTGGTTGTTGCGGCATCTGTCTGCTTTTCTGTAGCAGTTGTCTGAGAAGAAGCATCTGTCGAGGTAGTGCCGTCTACAACCTTGGTTTCGCCCATCGTACCGCCGTAGGTTTCAAAATAGGAAGCCAGCTTGGAAGTATCTGTCTGGAGGAAGTAATTTCCGGAAGGAATATAGCAGATAGAAGCATTGGTATCAAAGTTCGCATACTGGCATGCAGTATCGACTTTTGTACTCTTGTCAGTGACTACAGTTCCGTCCATATCGCCCTTGCAGTTGTTGAGAACGTCGTTATAACTCTTGACTGCGCCGAGTTTTACCTGCATCGGGTTCTTGCAGTTCTCGAAGAGGTTGTATTCCGAGAAGATATAGGCATTGGCTCTGGGGTTCATGCAGTAGCTTGTCTGACCGCTGAAAATGTTGTTGTACATATGAATATTTGCCTGACGTGCGAGCGGTCCTCTGGATTCGCAGTCTTTCCAGTAATTGTGATGATATGTCAGATGGAACTGGAGATTGCTGTCAGATGCGCCGACCAGATTCGTCTTGTGATAGCCTTCATAGTAGCAGTAGCTGTTTGTGAAGTACAGACCTCTCTTGAAGTCGCAGGCACCGTCGCCGCCGGCTTTATCAGATTCTGCCGGATTGGCAATTGTGGGCTTGTAGAATTCGCAGTTGTGAATCCAGCATCTTTCTACAGGAGCAGACAGTGTGCTGCTTTCCTGAACGCCTTCCATGCCGACGCAGTCTTCCGGAACGTTTCTGAATGCAATGTTTCTGACTTCAAAACTCTTGCCGAGTGTCGGTGCAGCGGATTCTGCCATGAAGTGGAAGCCCCAACCGTCTACACAAGCATCTGTGCCGATACCTTCGATGGTGATATCCTTACCGGATTTCATTCTTGCCATGTAGCCGTTGTCGCCGACAGAACCGCCCAAATCAGTGGAGTCATAAGCAGTTACACCGTCGGGAGCCTTGACATCGCCGATGATTCTGACAACCAGAGGTGTGCCGTCCTGTGCCAGCTTCTTGATGATGCCGCTGTTGGTATTGGGCTTTGTACCGCCGTTGGAGGTCTTTCCGCCGCCGATATCCTCACCGGCAGAGTTCAGAATATTGCCGATACCTGTCACTTTTGTGCCGTCCTTGGAAGTAACGGAAACAGTATTCTTGTTTTCTTCTGTCACATAGAGAACAATTGCATTGTTCTTGAGTGTGCCGTTGTCTGTGTATGCGCCGACACCCTCGGTATAATCATAGTGTGCATAACCGGAACGGTCCTGTGCATTGACTTCCAGACCGCTCTGGGTGATAACACCCTTGGCAGTTGTCAGCGATACGGAGTAAGTTCCGGCAGGAACACCAGGAATATCGACTCTCAGACCGCTGTCAGTATCTCTGACAAGATATTTGAAGTCATCGCCTGTCAGTGAACCGGATACTGCACCGCTGTAGGAAACGCCTGTAACATCGGCATCAGTTACACCGGAATAAACAACATAGAGCATTTCGTTCCAGCCGCCTGCACTGACAACTTTGATGCCGTTCAGGTCTACATTACCGCTGGAAGGTGTCTTTGTTGTGGTTGTGGTCTGCTGTGTATCGGACTGTGCGGGAGCTGTTGTAGAAACAGCACTGCCGTCTGTAGCGAGAGCCATGTAGAACAGATTGGAAGCTGTGCCTTTGGTGATTGTATGGCTTCCGGCAGAAACATTTGCTGTCACAATGCCGTTTGTGGAAGTCAGTGTTGTGCCGTCAAGCTTGACAGTAGCATCGCTTTCAGCAAATACCAGTGTCAGTGTTCCGCTCGACAGAGCATTGAAGGTAATGGAAGTTGCACTTTCCATCTTCAGGCACTGTGTCAGTGTTTTGCCGTCATAGGTAACTGTGCCTTTCTGTGTGGAAAGATTGCCTGTGATGGTATAGAAACTGCTGGATGTGCCGTTTTCTGTAAAGTTATGAACATATGCCGAACTGGAAACAGGTGTCTGTGTAGCCTTGGTTGTTTCTGTTGTCGGCAGTGTAGTGTTGTTTGTAGCAGGTGTTGTGGTTTCCTGCGGAGCAGTCGTTGCTGTCGGGTCGGTGGAATCTGTAAAGCCGCTGCCGATGGCTACGATAGAATCTTTATAAGCAACCAGAGCTGCTTTCAGTGCTGTATTGACAGCATAGCTTTCGTCATCAACAGAGTTGTCAAATTTCCACTGGAAATCGCCGCCCTGTACACGTCCTGCATTGGCTGTGACTTTAGCCGGAACATCTTCTGCCTTGTCTGCGGTATAGCTGTAGAAGCCGCTTGCAGTATCAAAGTTATTGTAAGCTGTGCCGCCCTGCTTGGTCTTGACGGAAGAAGGCACCTGTTCGCTTCTGGAAGAAGCTTCATAAGCATCGAATTCAGTATTGTCCTGCTGATAGGTGATATACTGCTTCTGTCCGGTCATATAGTTGCCGTAAGATTTGATGATACCGCCGTTTTCACTGGAGAAAGTACCGCCGGTAGCGACATCAGAACCCTGCATGGAAGAAAGCATCGGATATTTGCAGTTTCTGAAATAGTTGTTTTCTACAAATGCAGAAGCACTCAGTGTGACACCGACACCATACTTGGCATTGCCGTCGAAATAGTTATTATAGATATGAACAGAGCATGTTCTGATTCTCGGATGACGGGAATCGGAA
>DGUB01000063.1 GCA_002393815.1 Ruminococcus sp. UBA4321
TCTGCGTATCGAGGATATGCCCGACAGCGACAATCAGCAGAATCAGACCTTTTTTCAGCAGACCCGAAAACCCGGTTTCACTTGAAAGATTTTTCTGCATGATTCCGGCGGCGATTCCGGTCACATAATCCAGAATCATGAACACAATCAGCGCAGCGAGCAGTCCGTCCAGACTGCCCCAGAGGAACCCGGCGATGCCGCACAGAACCGAAGTCATCCATCTGATAAAATCAGCGGTATTCATAGAAATTTCACCTCATCCCGTCCATGTGACAGCGGCGTTCGGCGCGTCCCACGGCGCACCAGAAAGACTGTTTTCTGGTTTGTTAATTACAATTTCCGTCAGACGTGTACAGCCTGTGAATGCTCTGTCACTGATTTCAGTCACGCTGCCGGGAACAGTAATCGTTCTTAAATTTGAACACCCGGCGAAAGCACTCTGCCCTATCGTCAGCAGCGTATTCGGAAGCGAAACAGACCGCAGTCCGGAACAGCTAAGAAAAGCCCTCAGTCCTATTATCGTTACACCGGACGGTATATCAATGGAATAAATATTAGACATTGCGGGGAAGTCTGTATAGCCAAGCTCGGTTACGCCGGCTCTGCTTCCAATATTTACATAATACAAATTGTCTAATCTATTTTGTAAATAGGAACGTGCCGCAGATTTGTTGCTGGCGTAATAAATAGTGTCAGTTTCCTGCATGTTTTCGTCAAGAAGAACAACCGCGATTTTTGTCTCATCATATTTCGGCTTCCGCTCCCAGACGAGCTGACTGCCGAGATAGACTTTCTGCACTTCACGGCTTCCGAGCATGATATTTTCAGCCTGATTCAGTATCATAAAATCAGTCCTTTCTAATTTTCTTATGATTCCTCAAGAATATATGCTCTGTTCGGATGCGGCGTAATTTCATCATATGATGCCTGCGTCATAACAGAAAACGGCATAAAGTCGGTATAGGTTACAACAGTATCTGTTTCCGGAAGAACCGGGTCTGTATAAAGTCTGCCGTCATAATATCCCTGACCGCCGTCGGCAACAACCAGAGAGCCGGTCTGACTGTAGCCGTGAACAACATTCTCCGGACAGGTCATGCCATGCAGAAGAATCTTTGCACGGCTACCGGCAGAAATGCCGATACCCTCTCCGTTTTCTGTATCTTTGGTGTAACCTGTAAAAATACAATTGCTGGCATTCAGACTGCTGCTGACACTGAATCCATATCCGCTGAGTTCGCCGATTCCGGTGAAAGTGCAACTCGTGAAACTTCCGCCTGCAAGACTGCCGTATGCCGTTTTTCCTTCTGCCGTGAATTTACTGTCTGAAACATGAGAATTCAGTGCTGAAATGCCTGTGACGGTTTCTTCTGCTGTCCCGGAAACATGAATTTCACAGCCGGAAATATAAGAACCATATTCTGCCATAATGCCGTAAAGCATCTCATCATAAGAAAAATCAGTCCGACATCCTTGCAGTCTGCTGTTTAACAGATTCCAGCATGTGACTGGAACACTGCCTGACATGCTGCCATAAATCCGGCAGTTCTCAAAAGTTGCATTTTCCCCGTAAACCAAGGAATGCAGCTGTGCGGTTTCCGGAAGAAATTCCAGTCCGGCATAGTTGATATGCAGCCCCTTCACCTTGCAGTTCCGGAAATGTCCGAACTGACAGGCTTTTGCCTGAATCAAACTGCATTCTGTGAAATCCAGTGTGAGGTCATATCCAGCAGTCTCCCAGTAAACAAAGCTGTATGCTGTATCATCTGGTTCAGAAGTATCATCACTTGTGCCGAAAGTACCGATAATCCGGATAGTACCGCCTTTCCAGTGATACAGCTTCCAGTTTTCAATAAATGCCGGAAGAGTGATATTATCATTTATGCCGTTGCAGTGATAGCAGCTTTCATCATATGTGTTCAGCAGATTCTGCATTTCCCTGACCTTGCTGAAACCAAGGATTCTGCTGCATAGATTTGTATCTCCGCGTTCGTCACCGATGTCATTCTGATAGATTTCTGTTCGTCCAGCCCACACCATGATATAAGCAAGAGAAATCTCCCATACATTTTCATCACGCTGTAATGCCGGAATAACCGGACTTTCTCCCGGTGTACCCCTCTTGACAGCGATTTCCATATTTCTCAGGGAAACATCCCTGTTCAGACGGATAACAATCCGGTCGGCTCGGTTCAGGATAATATCCGGCTGGTCGAGTGTCAGAAACAGTTCCGCATCATTATGAATCCACTTCCGCCCGATGAAACCCCATCCGGGCAGAACCTTCACGGTCAGACCGGAACTTTCGCATACTTGCAGCGTGTTTTCCGGTTCAGCCATGACCCCGTCAGGAATCAGTGTTTCAAAGAAATTGGAAATATCATCAGCACTGTATTTTCTGTCACCGTTAACAGAATCAAAAAATCCGAAAGTAATCATTTATTCACCTTCCAGTCTGAGAAAGTCGGAATCAGCCTGTAGCCTTCGGCATCCTCGACTTCTGTGATTTCAGTTACAACAGCCGTTCCGCTGATACCATATTCATTTATAACAGAAACCTTATCTCCGAGACTGTAGTCAGTCCCGAACCGGTACATATCTGTATTGAGGATTTCGCCGCTGAATTCTTTGGTTTCAGTTGCTTTCCGGAGATTTTCTTCGGCTCTTTGCTTCAGAATCCGGTTGTATGTGGTTGAATCCAGTGTGCCGTCTTTTGTGTTTGAAGATATGCTTTCAGCCTGTACATACTTTTCACGAAGATATAAGCCCTTGATTTCGTTGGATTCTATGACAGTGACATGTTTCCGTTCCGAGCCTTCACCCTCTCCGCCCTCCTGAATCAAATTGTAATAGGTTGACATATCATAAAGATACTCTGTATTGCCTAAATTATCGAAATCAGGGGAAAAAATGACAGGAGTGTTTTCAGTCTGGTTTTTCGTTCTGTCAACGCCCTTGTAAAGCCAGAACGCCAAGCCGGTGCTGCTGAAAACAATTTTAAATCCCATATCAGCAGAAACACAGATGTCTATGACGGCATCCAGAAGATTTTCACCGTCATACTGAATATCTATCTTAGTTTCCTCCACAAGCCAAGAACCGATAGAAAGTTCAGGAATCTTCCGCATTGCCCGGAGTGCTTCGCTGCCTTTATCCGGTGTTATGGCATTATGTGAGAGCAGATAATAAACAGCATGGTCAGCGCGGATGGAAGTGTATGTCATCTGCGGCATGACGATTCTCTGTGCAAGAATGCATTCTGCTGAACGTCCTGTTACAATCAGGTGATTTCCTTCTTCCGGGTCTGTCGTGAGCTGGACAGTCTCAACTTTCATTGCATTTTCAGAATCGTTCTCTTTTGTGATGAGCAGGAAGTCATTTGTGAACAGTTCCATAAGTTCCCGGCTTGCCGGAAGATATATTTCAAACTCGCCTGCATACGCCTCCAGTCCGATAGTTTCG
>DGUB01000077.1 GCA_002393815.1 Ruminococcus sp. UBA4321
CTGCTCGACAGAAAGCCGAAGGCTATGTCCGGCGGTCAGCGTCAGCGTGTGGCTCTCGGTCGTGCTATCGTGCGTTCCCCGAAAGTGTTCCTGCTCGACGAACCGCTTTCTAACCTCGACGCAAAACTCCGTGCGCAGATGAGAACCGAAATCTCCAAGCTGCATAAAAAACTCGGTACTACTTTTATCTATGTAACACATGACCAGACAGAAGCTATGACCATGGGCGACAGAATCGTTGTTATGAAGGACGGCTTCATTCAGCAGGTAGATACTCCTCAGGTACTGTACGAGTCTCCTGTCAACAAGTTCGTTGCCGGATTCTTAGGTTCTCCCCAGATGAACTTTATCGATGCTTATCTGAGAAAAGACGAATATAACAGATATTATGTAGAATTCGGTTCTGAAGATTCCAAAGACGCAAGAGGCGTGAAATATACTATCCTGATGCCGGAATCCAAGCTCGTTCCCGACCTCGCAAAGTATGTTGACCGTGAAGTCTGCCTCGGCATCCGTCCGGAAAGCGTTCATGACGAACCCGCTTATCTGGCTACTGCACAGACCGGTATTGTTGACGCTGATGTAGAAATTACCGAAATGATGGGCGCAGAAACTTATCTGTATCTCAAGTGTGCAGGCAACTCCATCACTGCAAGAGTTCAGCCCAGTTCTACCGCACGTCCCGGCGATACTATCAAAGTCGGTCTCGACCCGAACAGAATTCATCTCTTTGACAAAGAAACAGAACGTACTATCGTCAACTGATTTCAGAAAAATGCGTTTTTCAGAAGCCCTGCCCGTTCTGAGCAGGGTTTCTTTTTTGTATAAAATATAAAAATTAAAAACGGGAAATTTATCAAAAATGCTGAAAATTGCAAAGATGCTTGACATTTTATGAAAATCGTGGTACACTAAACTTAGCACTCAAAGAGTGAGAGTGCTAAAAACAGAATACGGCAAATCTGACGTAAGGTGTGTGAAGCAAAACATGAACGAACGGAAGCTTAAAATACTGGCTGCCGTAGTGGAGGAATATGTCAGAACCGGCGAGCCTGTCGGCTCAAAGATACTTGCCGCGCTGCCGGAGATTAATGTCTCTGCTGCCACTGTCCGCAATGATATGGCGGCTCTCGAACAGATGGGCTATCTCGAACAGCCCCATACTTCTGCCGGCAGAATTCCTACCATCAGCGGTTACAGGCTGTATATCGAACGGCTGATGAAGCCGCCGGGCTTGGCACCGGAAGAAAAACAAAAACTTGACAGTATGCTTGCCTTCCACGGCTCTGTCACAGAAGAACTCGTTATCCAGAATGCAACAACGGCTCTGGCAGAACTGACACAGTGCGCCGCGGTTGTTTCGGATTTTTCTCCGCAGTTCTCCGTGATTTCCCGGGTGGAAGTCATTCCCACAGGCAGAAAAATCTATATGATTCTGCTGATTACTTCCGCAGGCAGCATTAAAAACAAAGCCTGCCGTTTGGAGTTCGATTTGACAAATGAACAGCTGCACTGGTTTTCCGGGTATCTTTCCGAAAATCTGGAAGGCATTTCTGTATCGGATTTGTCGGATGAACTGATGGAAAATCTCACCGCGGCAATGAGTGCTTATATGATGGCAATTTCTCCGCTGGTGCAGGGCCTCTGTGAACTTTCCAGAGACTTGAGACAGCATGCACTGACATTCAAGGGCGAAAAAAACCTGTTCTCCTATGAAGATTTGGACAGAATGGAAATTGTACGCTTTATTGAACACAAAGACGAACTTTCCAGACTGCTCAACGATTCGTTCAGCGGCATCCGCGTGATGTTCCGCGAGGACAAGAACAGTTTCGTCATCGGCAATTCCAGCATGATTGTCTCCAAATACCGCAAAGGCGGCAAAAATGTAGGTTCTCTTGGCGTGATTGGTCCCATGCGGCTCGATTACGCAAAAGTGATTCCTTATATTGAGTATTTCTCACAAAAGATTACTGACCTGATTTCGGAAAACCCGGAAGAAGGACACATAAAGAAAGAGGGTGAACCCGATGACTGATACTGAAAATCAGGAAAAGGAAGAGGTTCTGGAAGAAACTGAAGAAGCACAGCCGGAACATCAGGAAGAACTCGAAAATGCTGCGAGTGAACTCGACGAAATCGAGGGTTCTGATGAGCTGGAAGCAGAAAAGGACAGATATCTCCGTCTGCTTGCTGATTATGAAAACTTCCGCCGCAGAACTGAAAAAGAAAAGCTTGCGCTCTTTGGTGATGCTACTGCCAAAAGCATTGAACTCCTGCTCCCTGTGATTGATAATTTCGAGAGAGCCATTGATGCACCGTGCAGTGATGAGGAATATCACAAGGGCATGAGCATGATTCTGGAACAGCTCAGAGGGCTTCTGGAAAAACAGGGCGTGACCGCAGTCATTCCGCTGGGGGAAGCATTCAACCCGAATATTCATCAGGCAATCAAAAGGGAAGAAGCCACAGAAGAATTCCCCGAAAACACTGTCTGTGAAGTGTTCCAGAAAGGATATATGCTCGGTGAGCGTTTAATCCGTCCGGCTATGGTTGCTGTAGCCAATTAAGAATTTTTGATTTTTGCAAAAAATAATAAGCATTTGAAGGGAAGCGTTTATTATGGGAAAAATTATTGGTATCGACTTAGGTACAACAAACTCCTGTGTCGCAGTTGTAGAAGGCGGTAACGCTGTTGTTATCGCAAATGCAGAAGGTGCAAGAACCACTCCGTCTGTTGTGGCATTCTCCAAGACAGGTGAACGTCTGGTCGGCAAAGTTGCCAAGAACCAGGCTATCACCAATCCGGATAAGACCATTTCTTCTATCAAGCGTCATATGGGTTCCAACTATAAAGTAGATATTGACGGCAAGAAATATACTCCGCAGGAAATTTCTGCTATGATTCTCCAGAAGCTGAAAGCAGATGCAGAAGCTTATCTCGGCGAAACCGTCAATGAAGCCGTTATCACAGTTCCGGCTTACTTCACTGACTCCCAGCGTCAGGCTACCAAGGACGCAGGTCAGATTGCCGGTCTGGTAGTCAAGAGAATCATCAACGAACCGACAGCTGCTGCCCTGTCTTACGGTATCGACAAGGAAGAAGACCAGAAAGTTATGGTCTATGACCTCGGCGGCGGTACGTTCGACGTTTCTATTATTGAAATGGGTGACGGCGTGCAGCAGGTTCTCGCGACTGCCGGAAACAATCACCTCGGCGGTGATGACTTCGACCAGAGAATTATTGACTGGATGGTCGCTGAATTCAAGAAAGAACAGGCAATTGACCTGTCTCAGGATAAAATGGTCATGCAGAGACTCAAAGACGCTGCCGAAGCTGCTAAGATTGAACTCTCTGCAACTCCCACAACCAATATCAACCTGCCGTTTATTACTGCGGATGCAACAGGTCCGAAACATCTGAATCTGACACTGACACAGGCAAAGTTCAATGAACTGACTTCTGACCTTGTACAGGCTACTATGGAACCTGTCCGTCAGGCTCTGTCTGACAGCGGTCTGAGTACTTCCGAACTGGATAAAGTGCTGATGGTCGGCGGTTCTTCCAGAATCCCCGCTGTACAGGAAGCTGTCAAGAAGCTTATCGGCAAAGACCCGTTCAAGGGCATCAACCCGGATGAATGCGTTGCACTTGGTGCGGCTTTGCAGGGCGGCGTACTCGGCGGCGAAGTCAAGGAAGGTCTGCTGCTGCTGGATGTTACCCCTCTGTCCCTCGGCATTGAAACCGCAGGCGGTGTCTGCACTGTCATGATTCCGAGAAATACCACCATCCCGACTAAGAAGTCCGAAGTCTTCTCCACCTATGCCGACAATCAGCCGGCTGTAGATATCAATGTTCTCCAGGGTGAACGCCAGTTTGCAAGAGACAACAAGCTGCTCGGTACCTTCCGTCTGGACGGCATCGCTCCGGCAATGAGAGGCGTGCCGCGTATTGAAGTCACATTCGATATCGACAGAAACGGTATTGTGCATGTTACCGCAAAAGACCAGGGTACCGGCAAGGAACAGAATATCTCCATCACAGCTTCTACTAACATGTCCAAGGACGATATCGACAGAGCTGTCAAGGAGGCTGAACAGTACGCCGAAGAAGACAAGAAACGCCGCGAGGAAGTTGATACCAAGAACAGCGCGGAAAATATGATTCTCCAGACCGAAGGCACACTCAAGGAACTCGGCGACAAGGTTTCCGCAGATGACCAGAGCGCAGTCCGCGCAAAGGCTTCTGAACTCCAGAATGCCATTGATGCCAATGATACTGCTGCCATGAAAGCTAAAATGGACGAACTCCAGAAAGCACTCATGGAAATCGGTTCCAAGATTTATCAGCAGCCCGGTGCAGCCGGTGCTGGTGCAGCCGGATTTGACCCGAATGCCGGCACACAGAATTTCAATGAACAGCCCGGCGGCAGTGATGATGATGTCATTGATGCCGATTTTACCGAGGAGTAATTAAAAAATATACCCGTCAGGGGCAGAATTCCTCTGCCCCTTGCCGGATTTTGATTCGATTCTGAAAGGAGTGCCGCAGGGCGGCGGATTCGTATGGCAGAAAAACGTGATTATTATGAAGTTCTGGGTATCCAGAAAGGAGCAGCGGAGGAAGAAATCAAAAAAGCTTACCGCAAAATGGCAAGAGAATATTCTCCCGACCTTCATCCCGACAAGGCAGAAGAATGCGAAGAAAAGATGAAGGAAATCAACGAGGCTTATGCTGTGCTGTCCGACTCCGAAAAACGTCAGAGATATGACCAGTTCGGACACGGCGGTCTGGATGGCGGCGGCATGGGCGGTATGGACGGCTTCGGCGGCTTTACAGGCAGCTACAGCGGTGATATGAGTGATATCTTCGAGAGTGTGTTCGGCGGTATTTTCGGCGGCGGAGGAGGTTCCTTCCGCAGCAGCGGCAGCAGTTCTGCCAATGCGCCCAGACGCGGCAGAGATATTGCAACCGGGATTAATATCAGCTTTATGGAAGCCTGTCAGGGAACTGCACAGGAGCTTAATATTGCACATCAGGAAAAATGTACGGCATGTAACGGCAGCGGCGCAGAACCCGGCTCAAAACCGGAAACCTGTCCCAACTGTCAGGGCAGAGGTTCCATCAGGGTGACACAGCAGACGTTTCTGGGTACCATGTCTTCAACGAATCCCTGTCCGAACTGCGGCGGCAAAGGTACTGTTATCAAGAACCCCTGCGGCAAGTGCAAGGGCATGGGACGCGTCCGCGTACAGAAGAAAGTGACAATCAATATTCCGCCTGGAATTGACAACGGACAGACACTCCGCGTTTCCGGTGAAGGTGACTGCGGTATCAACGGCGGTCCTGCCGGTAATCTGAATGTGGAAGTCAATGTTCGTCCGCATCCGATTTTCAAGAGAAACGGCTTCGATGTCGAATGTGATGTCATGATTACATTTGCACAGGCTGTTCTCGGCGATTCGATTGAAGTGCCTACCATTGACGGCAGTGTCAGAATGAATGTGCCGGAAGGTACACAGTCCGGCACCAAACAGCGTCTCAAAGGCAAGGGCATCAAGCGGCTCCAGAGAGACGGCAGGGGCGACCAGTATGTCACCCTCAAAGTCGAAGTGCCGAAGAGCCTGACCAAAAAACAGAAAGACCTGCTGAAAGCTTTTGAAGATTCCCTCGAAGAAAAGAATTATCCCAAGAAAAAGAGTTTCAAAGACAAACTGAAAGAACTGTTCAGTTAAGCTGAATTTGATACATGCGCCTTTTCTGTCCGGTGCGGCAGAAAAGGCTTTTTTTGAAATAAGACTTGTATTTTCAGAAAAGATATGCTATAATAATCTTATTGATGATTATCAGACCAGCGAAAGGCGGATGAGTTTATGCTATATATGGAAAATCATATCGGCAGAATTACATTTTCAGACCGTTATCTCCGGCAGCTGACAGAACAGACCGTACTCCAGTGCTTCGGCGTTGCCGGATTTGCACAGGTTACGGCTGCGGACAGACTCTTTGAGAGAAGAAACAGTCCTATCGTGATTGCCGCAAAAAATGACAAGCTTGTCATTGATATTCATGTCCGTGTGATTTACGGCGTGAATATTCCGGTCGTGGTACGCGCCCTCATGCATAAGGTGGAGTTTGTGGTGGAAGATGCCGTCAGAATTCCGGTTTCTCATGTGCGCGTCTATGTAGATGAAATTGTAGAACCCTAACAGAAGGAGTATGATTTATGAACGGTAAGATTCTGAAGGACGCTGTTTGCAGCGCCGCTGTCACAATCGAACAGAAACGAAAAGAAATTGACGAACTCAATGTGTATCCCGTTCCGGACGGCGATACCGGAACGAATATGTCTATGACAATGACTGCTGCCAGAAGAGCTCTCAGTGTGCTTCCGGATGATACCCCAATCGGGGAAGTGGCTGAAAAAGCGGCTTCGGCAATGCTCAGAGGTGCAAGAGGAAATTCCGGTGTGATTCTTTCTCTGCTGTTCCGCGGCTTTGCCAAAGGTCTGGCAGAAACAGAAGAAGCTGACGGACAGGCAATTGCCAATGCTGTGGAAATCGGCGTACAGGCGGCTTACAAGTCCGTGATGAAGCCCACAGAAGGCACTATCCTCACCGTCGCAAGAATGGGCGCGGAACAGGCACAGCTGACCGCAAGGGAAAATCATGACCCTGTCGCTGTCTGGGAGGAAATCTGCCGTGCTGCTGCCGAAGCACTCGCCAATACCCCCGAACAGCTGCCTATCCTGAAAAAAGCCGGCGTTGTGGATGCCGGCGGTAAAGGTCTGCTGACTATCTGGGAAGCCATGCTCGCCGTCTTCCACGGCGAAACTCCTGCCGAACCCGTTGCCGAAGTCCGCAGAAAACCGGAAACTATCGCCATCGGCAGAGAAGACCTCGAAGAAGAAATTAAATTTACTTACTGTACGGAATTTATCGTCGAAAAGAAAAAAGACTGCCCGGATGCCTTCAAGCTCCGTGCCTATCTGGAAACTATCGGTGACTGCGTTGTCGTGGTGGATGATGACGAAATTATCAAAGTCCATGTGCATACCGACAATCCCGGAAAGGCACTCCAGAAAGCTTTGGAATTCGGTCAGTTTGTCAACGAGCCGAAACCGAAAATTGAAAATATGCGCATCCAGCACGCCGGACGCATCCGCGAAGCTCATAACGCCGCACAGGATGAAACCTATGTCCGCGCAGAACCGGAAAAACAGTTCGGCTTTGTCGCTGTTGCCGCCGGCGAAGGTCTGGAAAATATGTTCAAGGAACTCGGTGCGGACTGCGTTGTCAGAGGCGGTCAGACCATGAATCCTTCTACAGAAGATATTCTCCGGGCAATTCATGCCACTCCGGCAAAGAATGTTTTCGTTCTGCCGAATAATAAAAATATTATCATGGCGGCAGAACAGGCAGTCAGCCTTGCCGACCGGAATGTGTGCGTTCTCCAGACAAGAACTATTCCGCAGGGTCTTTCCGCGCTCATGGCGTTTGATGACAGCCTCGACGCAGAAGGCAACAGAATCGCCATGACAAGAGCCTTTGAACTGGTCAATACCGGACAGATTACATTCGCTGCCCGTGATTCCGAACTCGAAGGTCATAAAATCAAGCAGGGTGAAGTTCTTGCCCTCGAAAACGGCAAGCTTTCCTTTACAGACAAAGAACTGAACCATGCTGCCTATAAGCTGACAAAGCGTCTTGTCAGCGGCGAAACCTGCTTTATTACTATCTATTACGGCGAAAATGTCGAAGAATCTACAGCAGAACAGCTGTTCGAGAAAGTGCAGGAAAAGTTCGGCGAAAAAATTGAAGTCCAGCTTGTCAGCGGCGGACAGCCAGTTTATTATTATCTGATTGCTGCCGAATAAGAATGGGTGAAGTAACAATGAATACAGAAAAAACGATGATTATCTGCCCCGGAGAGGATATTGCTTGTCTCGGCGGAAGAATCATAGACGCTTCATGGAGCAGAGAAGGGGTTACAACTCTCATTTTAGAGACACTTGTTCCGCTGGCTGTCAAATATGCCAAAGGAAAAAGAGAAAAATATTATACCGTCAATCCGGATGTGGCATCGCTGTATCCGGAAAAGAAAAAATATACTCTCAAAAACGGCACAGACTGTTATCTGAATACCGGGCTTTCCGAACAGGAAAAAAGAAAAGCCATCTATGAAATTATGGTATTCCTGGACGGAGAAGCACAGTTTTTGGACAGGGAAGAAGGGCAGAAAAGATTTATCTGCCGGTCCTGCCACAGCCGGAAATATTTCTATCCGGAGGGTACGGATAATCTTTGTCCTGCCTGCCGTCAGAATATCATTCGTTCCGGAGTTGACAGGTCAGACTGGAATCTCCGGAGCAACAGCATGGAAGACGATGAGGAATTCTGTGAGGAAAAATTCGGCAGAATTCTGTTTTCTGAACCGGCGAAAGGCAGTCTGCCGCCGGAATATGCCATTCCCGGAATCGGCACAGTCAACGGCTATACGGTTGACCGTGCTGCCAGTCAGCTGTATTATCTCAAAGACCGCACTGTCTGGAAGAATACGCCTTCCGGCAATGTGAAATTCTGCACGGTCGGGAATGCTGTCAGAATCCTTGCGGCATATAAATGGCTTTTTGTTTCTGAAATTCAGGAGGATTCAGCAATCTGTCTCCGGGTCATCAACCTCGATACCGGCGGTCTGCTCGATACAGACCCGGACTTCGGTGCTATTGTCATTGGAGCAGAACCGACTGAAGCAGGTATGATATTATATTGTTCCGACCAAAGCCGGTATGAATTTGCACCGGCAGATTCATCATTCTGGCTGCTGAGAAAATAAACAGTGCAAAACAGGAGGTGCAGCATGACGAGATTATTCCAGTCAATCGAACATCTGAAAAGCGTCAGCAAAACCAGATATAAAGTCTATCAGAAAATCGGCGTGCTGACTCCCTATGACCTGTTATATTATCTGCCAAGAGCCTATAAAGATTACCGTGAGCCTGTTGCCGCTGCGGATGCCGTCCCGGATATGCAGAATGTTGTGAAAGTAACTGTCACCGAAAAGAAAAGACCTGTCATGACCAGCCGCGGAATGCAGATTTTCCGGGCTGATTCCGTGGACGACGACGGCACGGAACTCGGCATTGTGATTTTTAACCAGAGATTTACTTTTATGACTCTGGAAACCGGAAAAAGTTATATCATGTACGGAAAAATTGTATTCAATTCCACGGAAAACAGACTGAATATCCAGAATCCGCAATTGCTCAAAGATATGGAAAATCCTATCGAAGCCATCTATCCGCAGACAACAGGACTGACCAGCCCTATGGTGCGGACAAATATCAAAGAATGTCTCCAGATTCTGGATGAACTGTCTTTTGAAACTCTGCCTTCTGAAATTCGTGACAGGTTCGGACTGATGGCTCTCCCGAAAGCCTTGCATGCCATTCATCAGCCGGAAACCCTCGAACAGATTGACGAAGCTAAACACAGGCTCGCGTTTGAAGAATTATTAAGGCTTCAGCTCGGTCTGTATCTGCTCAAAATCCGCGCCGAAAAGAAAACGGAATATCCTATGCAGAAAACAGATATGCAGCCGTTTTTCGACAGTCTGCCGTTTTCGCTGACTTCCGCACAGGAAAAAGCCGTGCGGGAGATTGTTTCCGATATGGCAGGAACCTCACCGATGAACCGTCTGTTACAGGGCGATGTCGGCAGCGGTAAAACTGCCGTTGCTGCGGCTGCCTGCTATTTCTGCGCCCGGAACGGCTGTCAGAGCGTTCTGATGGCTCCTACCGAAATTCTCGCGGAACAGCATTATAAAACCCTTACCGGCTTTCTGGAAGGGCTGGGGATTTCTGTCACGCTCCTGACCGGCTCCCTCACCGCAAAGCAGAAGAAAACAGCTTATGCCGCAATCGCTGACGGTTCCGTTCAGGTCATTGTCGGCACGCATGCTGTATTTCAGAAAGCTGTCGAATATCAGAAATTAGGTCTTGTCATCACCGACGAACAGCACCGTTTCGGTGTCGCCCAAAGAAACGCCCTCGCCCGGAAAGGCGGTGCGCCTCATAAACTCGTCATGTCAGCAACGCCTATTCCCAGAACGCTCGCGCTTATGGTCTACGGCGATTTGGAAGTCTCTGTCCTGAATGTCATGCCAAACGGCAGACTGCCCGTCCAGACGTTTGCTGTTACCGGAAAACTCCGTCAGCGTGCTATGAATTTTCTGATTCAGGAACTTGAAAAAAAACATCAGGCATATATCGTCTGCCCGGCTATCGACGAAAATCAGGATTCTGATTCCGAACTGAAAGCCGTTACCGCCTATGCTGAACAGGCAAAACAATCCGTTCTGAAAAACTGGAATCTTGCTGTGCTTCACGGTCAGATGTCCGCTCAGGAAAAAGAAGAAACGATGAAAAAATTTCATCAGCATGAAATTGATGTACTCGTCTGCACTACTGTCGTGGAAGTCGGCGTGGATGTGCCGAATGCTACTGTCATGCTGATTGAAGATGCCGAACGTTTCGGCTTGTCTCAGCTCCATCAGCTCCGCGGGCGCGTCGGCAGAAGCAGTCTGCAAAGCTACTGTATTCTCATCACCGAACACGCTACCGAAGAAGCCAGAGAACGCCTGAAACTCCTCAGCAGTACCACAGACGGCTTTCAGGTCGCTGAAGCTGACCTTAAACTCAGAGGTCCCGGCGATTTCTTTGGCAGTATGCAGCACGGTCTCCCGCCCCTGAAACTCGCAAAGCTGACAGATACTAAAATGCTTCACGATGTACAGGAAGCAGCACAGTTCCTGATTCTGTCAGACCCGAATCTCCAGAAACCGGAACACCATGCCTTATATACAGATATTTTCTACCTGTTTTCCAAATATGGTCTGAACGAACTGGATTAATCAGAATATATCAGTTTCCACAATCTGAAAAAACAGAATTTGGACAAGTTTCACAAACTCAAAATTTTTTCAAAAAAACTGTTGACAAATGGAATGATTTGTGATATACTGTAATAGTCGCAAGGATGAAAGA
>DGUB01000107.1 GCA_002393815.1 Ruminococcus sp. UBA4321
TAAGTTCTACCAGTGTAAAGCCCTTGACATTCTTTCTTGTTTTCATATTGAAAACCTCCTTATAATAATAAAATAAATATTGTTTTGCAGCAGCGGTCTTGCTGTCTGCACTTCTGGAAACCACAGTGTTTTTTTATTTTCGTTCCCTGTGTTTTCCTTACAATGCTATTATAGCATATGTCCAAACTTTTGTCAATACTTTTCCAGAAAAAAAACAAATTATGAACGAACTTTTACGAAAACGAAATCTAAAACGTTTAAGTTTACAGCTTTTTCGTCAAAATGTACAATTTCAATCACAGACGGTATATTTTAATAAAATGGCTTGATTTCGTAAAAAACGCCCCTTTTCTATGCTTTTTTAATAATATTTCCGGAAATTATTCCCTTTTGTAAACGACGGAAAACCGGGCTTTTTGCCCGCTTCGTTCCGTAATTATCTGTTCATAATTTACATATAGTATTTTCTATTTATCTATATTTTAAAAATAATTTCTTCATTTTTCAGACATATTTTATTTTCTTTTACTTAATTATCCTCTTTCTTTTCGCCGGAGGAGCATTTTCTGTGATAGGACAGCCGCTGAAAAATTTCCTCTCAGTTTTCCGGGAGGGGATTTTTAATTTTTCCCTGAATTTCTTGATAAAATGTTCAGGAAATAAAAACAGGCAGTATCATAGAAAGACTGTGATACTGCCTGTTTGTGTTAAGTATTAATATTCAATGCCTGCCCGTGCAGAAATGCCGTTCTGATAAGGATGCTTGACCGCTTTGATTTCGCTCACATAATCCGCCAGGTCAAGAAACTGCTGTTCCGGGTCTCGTCCGGTGAGAACCAGTTCCGTCCGGTTATGAATGCCGAACACCAGACGGCTGGCAAGTTCTTTGTCCAGCAGATTGCAGTTGTATGCTGCAAAGAATTCATCCAGTACCAGCATATCTGTTTTCCCCTGATAGACCCTGTCCATCGCTTCGGAAAGCATCCGGTTATGACAGCCTGTGATTCGGGCTTTGTCTTCATCGTTCATCTGGAATGTGAAACCGTAATCCTTGTCACAGCGGAGTACTGTAATTTCCGGAATCTTTTTCAGAATTTCCAGTTCCGAAGTCGGGCTGCCTTTCAGAAACTGCACAAAATGCACCTGCATACCGTTTCCGGCGGCGCGGATGGCAAGCCCCAGCGCGGCAGTCGTTTTGCCTTTGCCGTCACCGCAGTAAATTTGAAGCATAAAGTTTCCTCCTTTTAGATTTTTTGATTTTTTAAAAGCAGAATTCAGGATTCCGCAGAATTTCCGTTTTTATGATACGTCAGCAGCAAGCCGATGGTCAGCATCACAGAACCTGCCCCGATAGCAGCACTTGTGCCGACAATATTCCAGAACCGGCGGCGGCGCAGCTTTTCAGAAATATTCACATATAATCTTTTCTCTGTTTCTGAAATCTCGTCTTCCGGCAGAATCTGCATCACCGGACTGGTATGCTGTTTCCGGAGCATCTCATACTGACGATAATAATCCCGGCAGTGCTGACAGCCGCCCAAATGTCTCCGGACGGCTTTTCTGGTTTCCGGACTGAGTAAGCCTTCATAATAAAGTTCTGCAATATCTGCTGCAATTTTACAGTTCATGCTCATTTTCAATCGCCTCCGTCATCATTTTTTTGGCACGATAATAGATTACTCTGGCAGAATTTTCGCTGATATGCAGAGCATCCCCGATTTGGGCATAACTCATATCTGCATATACACGCAGAATCGTCACGTCCTGATATTTTTTCGGCAGAGAAAGCAGGGCTTTCTTTGCGGCTTCCATCAGAAACTGACGTTCCACTGTATCTTCCAGATGTTCGGTTGTTTCATGGGTGTAGAATTCCATGAGCGTTTCTGCGCTGATGCTTTCCAGATGATGCTTGTTTTTACGCAGATAGCGATAATATGTATGTTTTGCGATAGACGCAAGCCATGTGAACACATCGCTGTCACCGCGGAACCGGTAGAAGGAAACAAAAGCCTGATAAAATGTTTCCTGCGTCAGTTCCTCAGCCAAATCCCGGCTTTCCGTCAGCTTATAAAGAAACGCATAAATACGGGGAAAATAATCCTTGTATAAAATTTCAAATTCGTGTTTCATAGCAGGAAACACCTCAGCTTTCTATAAGAGTTAGTGCCGTTTCCGGCAAAAATATTACAAAATTCTGTAAAAAATATTTTCGTCATAATTGCCAAAAAATCAGAAAAATATTTAGCAATTATTTTTGTAACAAAACCCTGTACAGGTGTTACTAATTATTATAAAGCGTTTGCTTGAAAGTCGAATGCGTGATTTTTTAGGAGGCAGAAAGTTATCATGAGTTTTCGTATTATAGGAACAGGAATGTATGTGCCGTCAAAAGTGGTTACCAATGACGACCTCGCACAGATTGTGGATACCAATGACGAATGGATTTCCAAGAGAGTCGGCGTGAAGGAACGCCGGATTTCAGAAAACGAATTCGCATCTGAAATGGGTCTGAAAGCCGCACAGAATGCGCTTTCCGATGCCGGTGTGAAACCGGAGGAAGTAGATGCTATCTTTGCAGCCACTGTCAGCGGTGAAACTTCTTCTCCGTCCATGGCATGCATGATTCAGAACGGTTTAGGCGTTTCCTGCATGGCGATGGATGTCAGTGCAGCATGTTCGGCATTTTTATTCCTTCTGGAAACAGCAGCAGCATTTTTCGCACTGCATAAAGAATTCAAGAAGATTCTTGTTGTTGGTACGGAACGCATGAGCGGCATTCTGGATTTTGCAGACCGGAGCACCTGTGTCATTTTCGGTGATGGTGCCGGAGCAGCAGTTCTGGAACGCGGAGAAAACTATCTTGATTCTGTGATTACCGTCAAGGGCGGAGATACAGTTATCAAGATTCCGCACGGCAGCGGCAATTCGCCTTATTTCACGCGCGAACAGGATTCGCCTTACATTCATATGCAGGGACAGGAAACGTTCAAATATGCAGTCACTGCAATTTCTCAGGATGTCAGCGAACTGCTGGAACGCAATCATCTGACCATGGATGACATCGCATGGATTGTGCCGCACCAGGCAAACAAGAGAATTATCGACTTTGCCGCAAAGCGTCTGGGTGTTGAGAAAGAAAAATTCTTCTGCAATATCGAAAAATACGGCAATACTTCCAGTGCTTCCGTGCCGATTGCACTGGACGAACTCGCAAAAAGCGGCAAGTTAAAGCGCGGAGATAAAATCATTCTCTGTGCATTCGGCGGCGGTCTGGCAAATGCTGCCTGCCTGATTGAATGGTGAATACCGGAAACCCGGTTCACATATATATTTATAATCTTATTATATCACAAAAAGGAGAAATTTACAATGGAAGTACAGGAAAAAATTATTGAACTGCTCGCAGAAGCTACAGACACAGAGGCATCTGAAATCAATGCAGATACTGCTTTTGCAGACCTCGGCATCGACTCTCTCGACCTCACAGAAATGGCTATGCAGCTGGAAGAAGAATTCGGCATTGAACTCGAAATGAAGCCGGAAATCAACACAGTCGGCAAACTGACAGAAGTAGTGGAATCTCTCAGAGGTTAATCATCATGATGCAGTCTCCGCTTTGTGAACTGCTCGGCATTGCTTACCCTGTCTTTCAGGGCGGCATGGCTTGGATTGCGGACGGCAGACTCGCCGCCGCAGTCTCAAATGCCGGAGGTCTGGGAATTATCTCAGCCATGAATGCCAATGCAGAGTATGTCAGAGAACAGATTCAGCTTGCAAAAAGCCTGACAGACAAGCCGTTCGGTGTGAATATCATGCTGATGAGTCCGTTCGCAGATGAATGCGCTCAGGTCTGTGCAGAGGAAAAGCCTGCTGTCATCACGACGGGCGCTGGCAATGCAAGTAAATATATTCCCATGTGGAAGGAAGCCGGAATTAAAGTCATTCCGGTGATTGCTTCCGTTACCATGGCAAAACAGGCTGAAAAAGCCGGTGCAGATGCCGTTATCGCCGAAGGACAGGAGTCCGGCGGTCATATCGGCGAATTAACAACCATGACTTTAGTGCCGCAGGTTGTGGATGCTGTCAATATTCCGGTGCTTGCCGCCGGGGGTATCGGTGACGGCAGAGGCATTGCCGCCGCGTTCATGCTCGGCGCAGTCGGCGTGCAGATGGGGACAAGATTCCTTGTCGCCAAAGAATGCGGCGTACATCAGAATTATAAAGATATGGTTCTGAAAGCAAAAGATATTTCCACACAGGTGACAGGCAGAAGATTCGGCGGCAATACCTGCCGCGGCATCAAGAACAATTTCACCAGAAATTTTGTCAAGATGGAATTCGCACCGGAAGCCACTCAGGAAAGCGTTGCTGACCTCGGTGCAGGTTCGCTCCGGAAAGCCGCTGTCGATGGTGATGTCAAGAACGGAAGCGTTCTTGCCGGACAGATTTCCGGTCTTGTCAATAAAGAACAGACCTGTCAGGAAATTATCAATGAAATTATGCAGGAGGCAGAAACCTGCCTGAAAGGAGCCGCAAAATGGGTAAAATAGCATTTGTATTTTCCGGTCAGGGCGCACAGTATGTCGGCATGGGAAAGGCTTTCTATGATACTGTAGAGTCTGTTAAGAATCTCTATGATGCCTGTGAAGCCGTTCGTCCTGGTACGCTCGAACAGAGTTTCACCGGCGACCCGGAAAATCTCAAACAGACCGAAAATACACAGCCCTGCTTATATCTGGCAGATTTAGCCGCTGCTCTGGCTCTGAAAGAAAACGGCGTGAATCCGGAAGGTCTTGCCGGGTTCTCTCTCGGTGAAATTCCGGCACTGGCACTCGGCGGTGCTTATTCTCTGGAAGACGGTTTCAAAATCGCTTCTGTCCGCGGAAAAGCCATGGCAAAAGCTTCCGAAGGCGTGAACGCCTCTATGATGGCAGTTGTCAAGATTCCTTCCGAAAAAGCCGAAGAACTGGCACAGCCGTATGATAAAATTTTCCCGGTGAATTACAATTCCCCGATGCAGCTGGTATTTTCCGGCGATAAGGAACAGCTTGAAGCGTTTGGCGCAGATGTCAAAGCCGCTAAGGGCAGAGGTCTGATGCTGAAAGTCAGCGGTGCATTCCATTCGCCGTATATGACTCCGGCAGTAGAACCGTTCGGCAAAGAACTCGAAAGTTTTGAAGTCAAGCTTCCGGAAATTCCGGTCTATGCGAATTTCACAGCCGCACCCTATGAGGGCGACCCGAAGCATTTGATGCTTGAACAGGTAAATCATCCCGTACAGTGGACAAAATTAATCCGCCGTATGGCAGAAGACGGCTTTGACACATTTATCGAAACCGGTGTCGGCACGACATTACAGAAATTAATCACACAGATTCTTCCTGATGCAAAAGTCTATCAGGTAGATTCTGCCGAATCTTTGCAGAAAACTCTGGAAGCTCTGCATTCCTGAAATCTAACGAATACGAAAGGACGAAAGCCCCATGCTAAGAAATAAGATTGCTGTTGTGACCGGCGGTTCACAGGGCATCGGATTGGAAATATGTAAGAAATTCGCAGAAAACGGCGCGAATGTTGCTGTTGTGGATATTAATCCCTCTGAAAAGCTGGAAGCCGCTGTGCAGGAAATCTCAAAATCCGGCACACAGGTCAAAGCCTATCAGTGCAATGTTGCCGACAGCGCACAGGTCGCTGAAGTCTGCAAACAGATTCTCACTGATTTCGGCAGTGTGGATATTCTGGTCAATAACGCCGGAATCACAAAAGACAATCTGATTCTCCGCATGAGCGAAGAGGATTTCGATGCTGTCATTGATGTGAATTTAAAAGGCGCATTCTATATGACAAAGAATTTCTACCGCCCCATGATGAAGAAAAAATACGGAAAGATTATCAATATCAGTTCCGTATCCGGCTTGTTCGGCAATATCGGACAGGCGAACTATGCGGCTTCCAAAGCCGGCATTATCGGTCTGACAAAGTCCACCGCGAAAGAACTCGCTGCAAAGGGAGTCTGCTGCAATGCCATTGCGCCGGGCTTTATCATGACAAGTATGACAACCAGTTTTCAGGATAACGAAGAATTGAAAAAGTCCATTCCTGTCGGACATTTCGGTAAGCCGGAAGATGTGGCTGCTCTGGCACTGTTTCTGGCATCACCGCAGTCAGATTTCATCACGGGCGAAGTCATCCGTGTTGACGGCGGCATGGCAATGTAAGGGAGGAATTGTACAGTATGAGAAGAATTGTCATCACAGGCATGGGGGCAGTCACCCCGATTGGAAATTCTGTTGAAGAATTTCAGAAAGCCCTGTTTGCCGGAAAAAACGGCATTGACCTGATTACAAAATTTGATATTTCGGAATCTAAATATAAAGTAGCCGGCGAAATCAAGAATCTTGATGCTGCCGCAGTTCTGGGCAAGCCGTTTGTCCGCAAGACGGACACGTTCACACAGTTTGCCATTATCGCGGCAAATGAAGCAATGGCACAGAGCGGACTGAATGCCAATCCCGAAAAAGGCGAAGTCAATATTGACTCCGAAAAAATGGGCGTATGTTTCGGTTCCGGTATCGGCGGTATTGATACACTCTGTACTGACCATCAGAATCTGCTGGAAAAAGGCGCAAGAAAAGTATCTCCGCATTTTGTGCCGAAGATGATTTATAATATCGCAGCCGGAAATATTGCCATTCAGTTCAAGGCAAACGGTCCCTGCACAGCAGTTTCGACCGCATGTGCAACAGGTGCAACGGCAGTCGGTGAAGGTTACAGAAATATTCTGCACGGTTATGCAGATGTCATGATTTGCGGCGGCTCAGAAGCCGGAATTACCCCGCTGACACTTGCAGGATTCGGCAACTGTCAGGCACTGACAGACAATCCCGACCCGGAAAAGGCTTGCCGTCCGTTCGATAAGAACCGCAACGGCTTTGTCATGGCAGAGGGCGCAGGTGTTATGGTTCTGGAAGAATATGAACATGCAAAACAGCGCGGTGCGAAGATTATCGCAGAAGTGTGCGGCTATGGCTCTACCTGTGACGCGCATCATGTAACCGCTCCTGACCCGGAAGCAACCTATGTGGCAAAGGCATTTTTACAGGCTGTTCCGGAAGAGATGAAAGAAACTCTGGATTATTCCAAAGTTTATGTCAATGCGCACGGTACAAGCACACCTCTGAATGATAAGACCGAAACGACGGCTTTGAAAAAGGCATTCGGTGAAAATGCAAAGAAACTGCATATCAGTTCCAGCAAGTCCATGACCGGACATATGCTCGGTGCAACCGGTACGGTGGAAGCCATTGCCGCTGTACTGGCACTGGTGAATGATACTGTTCCGCCGACGATTCATTATGAAGAAGCTGACCCGGAATGCGATTTGGATTATACACCGAATCAGGCAGTCAAGACACCCATTGAACTGGCACTGTCTTCCAATTTGGGCTTCGGCGGTCACAATGCCGTGCTGGCATTCCGCAAAATCTGAGGTGAACGGCATGACAAAAGAAGAAATTATGCAGATTATTCCGCACCGCGACAACATGCTCCTGATTGATGAAGCCTATGTCGAGGACGGAAAAGCTCACGGAAAACATTTTGTCACCGGAGAAGAATTCTTTCTGAAAGGTCACTTTCCCGGTAATCCGGTAGTACCCGGCGTGATTCAGTGCGAGATTCTCGCACAGTCCGCCTGTGTGCTGCTTGCCGGACAGTCCGAGGGCAAAACTCCCTATTTTACCGGACTGAGTAACGTAAAATTCAAAACGCCTGTCAAGCCCGGCGATGTGTTTGAAACAGAGTGCGAAATCATCAAGAACAAAGGCGCATTTTATTTCTGTAAGGGAAAAGGCACAGTCAACGGCAAATTATGCGTTTCTGCCGAATTTTCCTTTGCACTTGTGGAGGCGTGAAATCTATGAGGTTTATTGATAATATTATGCAGAAAGTCAACGGTTCTGCCAAAGTTACCTGCAAGAAATGCAGTCATGAAGATACAATCAGCAATCTGGAACAGCATGATTATATCTGTCCGGAATGCGGAACGTATTTCCGTCTGGATGCAAGAGCCAGAATCAAGTATATTACTGACCGGAACAGTTTCAAAGAACTGGATAAAGGTCTTGTCAGCAAAGATTTTCTGGAGTTTCCGAATTATCAGGACAAACTGGAAAAAGCCCGGAAGGATACCGGCGAAGATGATGCCGTTGTCTGCGGTACTGCATCAGTAGCAGATAATGAATGTGCCATTTTCGTGATGAATTCTAAATTTATCATGGCAAGTATGGGCAGTGTTGTCGGCGAAAAAATCACCAGATTATTTGAATATGCAACAGAACATCAGCTGCCTGTAGTCGGCTTTACGGCTTCCGGCGGTGCCAGAATGCAGGAAGGCGTGATTTCCCTCATGCAGATGGCAAAAGTCAGCGGTGCCGTCAAGAATCACAGCAATGCAGGTCTGCTGTATATTACTGTTCTGACAGACCCCACAACAGGCGGTGTGACAGCAAGTTTCGCGATGCAGGGTGATATCATTCTTGCCGAACCGAAAGCCCTTGTCGGCTTTGCAGGTCGCCGCGTAGTCGAACAGACAACCAAAAGCAAGCTTCCGGATAACTTTCAGAAAGCGGAATTCCTGCTCGAACACGGTTTTGTGGATGCCATTGTTCCCCGTCCGGAACTCCGCGATACTATCGCCGAACTGCTCACGATTCATAAAAGGAGCGTGTAATTCATGAATTCTTATGTGAAACTCAAAACCGCCAGAAAAAACGGCAGACCGACCGGCGGTGCCTATGTGGAAAATATTTTTGAATATCCTATCGAACTCCACGGAGACAGAAGATTCGGTGATGATTTGGCAATTATGGGCGGTGTCGGATTTCTGGACGGTCGTCCGGTGACATTCATCGCCATGGAAAAAGGCACAGACCTGGAAAGCCGTCTTGCCCGGAATTTCGGTTGTCCGAAACCGGAAGGCTACCGGAAGGCACTCCGTCTCATGAAACAGGCTGAAAAATTCCATCGTCCCGTCATCTGCTTTGTCGATACACTCGGAGCTTATCCCGGCGCAGATGCCGAAGAACGCGGTCAGGGTCAGGCAATTGCGGAAAGCATTATGGAAATGATGGGGCTGAAAACGCCGGTCATCTCTGTTGTCATCGGCGAAGGCGGCAGCGGCGGTGCGCTTGCACTTGCCAGTGCCAATAAAGTGATGATTCTGGAAAATGCTGTGTATTCTGTCATTTCTCCGGAAGGCTGTGCAAGCATTCTCTGGAAAGAATCCAGTCAGGAAAATGTTGCAAAGGCTGCTGAATGCCTGCATATCACCGCACAGGATATGAAAAATTTTGAAGTTGCTGAAGAGGTGATTCCGGAAGATTTTGATAATTTTTCCCAGATGTGCAGCAGCATGAAAGAACTGCTGATTGAAGCAGTGGATGAGCTTTCCGCACTCTCGGAAGAAGAAATTCTGAATCAGCGTTATCAGAGATTCCGCAAGTTTGGTATTTTCGAGGAGAAAAAAGGCGGCATTTTCAAGAAAAAATAAAATAGAACCCCCTCTGTCACAGAGGGGGGTATCTGCTATCATATGACAGTCTTTTTGTATATGATTTATTATTTTTGTCTTTTTTTTGACAAGCGTCGATTATTTTGGTAATTATAAGGAGGATTTTATGGAAGCATTATATAAAAAATACAGCCGTGCAGAATTCGACCAGGACGGGCATTTTACCGGATTTTCCCTGCATTATGACAAAAATTATAATTTTGCATATGATGTAGTTGATGAAATTGCAAGACAGGAACCAGAAAAACGCGCCCTTGTCTGGTGTGATGAACACGGCGGCGAGAAAATTCTGACTTTCCGGGAAATCAGTGAATTATCCTCCAGAGCTGCCAATTATTTTCTCAGTCAGGGAATCGGAAAAGGAGACAGAATTCTGCTGATGCTCAAACGGCATTATGAATACTGGTATCTGCATATGGCACTGCATAAGATAGGGGCATTGTCGATTCCGGCAACGCATATGCTGAAACCGCATGATATTGCCTATCGTCTCGAAGCTGCCGGCGTGAAAGCCGTCATCTGCGCCGAAGATGAAGACTTATGTCAGCGTATCCGGGAAGCTTCTGCCGGGAAAAATTTAATGCTGTATACTGTCCGCGCCGAACGTGAGGGCTTTATCTGTCTGGATGAGCCTGTTCAGCAGGCTTCTGCCGAACTGGAACGCATTCCGACAAAAGTCACTGACCCGATGATTATGTATTTCACTTCCGGCACGACCGGCAATCCGAAAATGGCAGTGCATAATTATACATATTCACTGGCGCATATTGTCACTGCAAAATACTGGCAGTGTGTGAAAGACGACGGTCTGCATCTGAGCGTTGCGGATACCGGCTGGGCAAAGGCTTCATGGGGCAAGCTTTACGGGCAGTGGCTCTGCGGCAGTGCCGTCATGGTTTATGAGTTTGAGAGATTCAACAGCGAAAAAATGATGCAGGTACTCCAGAAATATCAGGTAACAAGTTTCTGCGCACCGCCGACGCTGTTCCGCCTGATGGCGAAAAACGGCATCCGGAAAGAAGCCTTTGCAAGCGTGGAACATGCTTCCACTGCCGGAGAAGCCCTTCAGGAAGAAATTATCAGATTATTTTATGAGAAGACCGGACTGGAAATTATGGAAGGGTTCGGACAGAGTGAAACGGTTCTGATTATCGGCAATTTTACGGGTTCGCATCCGAAGCGCGGCTCGATGGGCAAGCCGAATCCGCTGTATCGTGTCATGCTTGTGGACAGGGAACAGAATCCGGTCAAGCCCGGCGAACAGGGTGAAATCGTTATTGATACCCGGAACAGAATGCCGGAGGGACTCTGTCAGGGATATGAACGCAATGCCGATGCCAATGCCCGCTACTGGAAAAACGGCGTGTTCCATACCGGAGATACCGCGTATTATGACGAAGACGGCTATTATTATTATATCGGCAGACTGGATGATGTTATCAAATCCAGCGGCTACCGCATAGGACCGTTTGAAGTCGAAAGCGTCCTGATTCAGCATGAAGCCGTTCTGGAATGCGCTGTCACAGGCGTTCCCGATGCCGAACGCGGTCAGCTTGTCAAGGCGACTGTCGTCCTCCGGAAAGGCTATACTCCTAGCGAAGAACTGAAAGAAGAAATCAAGCAGTTTGCGAAAGCAAGGCTTGCCGGGTATAAATATCCGCGTGTGATTGCCTTTGCGGATTCACTTCCGAAGACGACCAGCGGAAAAATCTGTTACAATCAGATTCGAGCCAAAGACTGGAACTGAATTCAAAGACAAGACGACAGCAGTTTTTATTCTGCTGTCGTTTGCTTTTTATTTTTTATTTTCTGAATCAGTCCGAATAAATTCAGACTGACTGCGCCCAGAAATGCAATGACAAGACTTGTCAGTCCGGTGGTTTTTGTCAGATAAGTCAGATATCCTGTAACGGCTGAAAAAATCTGCATATCTTTCACAACAAATCCCGAAAAATAGTCCGTTCTGAGAAGATACAGACAGGGGACGGAAATCAGCAGTCCGGAAATCACTCCGGTCAGACCCAGCCAGTAAAGCAGTTCTGAAAAATTTCCTTTACAGCACAGGATTAATAAAATCAGAATCACACCTGTGCAGATGCAGAGTACTGTCATGATTTTTTTGAAAATATCCAGAAATTTCCGGAGTTTCGTCAGCCAGCCGTGTTCTGCAATCGTGCCGAATTTGAAAGTATCTGCCGTATAGAGAATTTTTGCTTCGGCTTCCTCAATATTGGCTTGCACTTTCTGCTGAAAGACTTCATCTTTCTGATAGCCGTTTTTATCGGCATACTGATTGAAAAATTCTGTGACAGATGCTTCCAGTGTGGTGAAATCCATCGTGAAAGCATAAGTCTTGACATCATGATGCAGATAATCAAAAGCTTCTGAAACACTGGAAAGAATGCCTTGCTTCATGTCTTCCTGCGTAACGGCATTCAGATAAACTTCTGCCGGGATTCCGGTGCTGTTCGCTCTGGATTTGAAATAGCTTTCTAAAGCAGAATAGGCTTTTTCATCAAGATTCTGCTGATTTGTGACAGTTTCAAAAGCCTTGTAAGTCAGAAAGTTATGCTGTACCAACAGAGAAAGTTCCGTTCCGATAAGCAGGAAAATCAGCAGGAACGTCAGCAGAATTTTCGGAAAATAGCGTCTGATTTTCGTCATGAATTCGCCTCCTCTGCCGGGTTGTAGAACTGCTTGCTGACCAGTGTGCAGATAACGCCTGTCCGGTTGTCGGAAGTGCCGAGTACCTGTGCTTCACAGGTGTAAAGCGTCAGGCGGTCTTCTTCTGTAGGAAGTACATATTTTTTATTGGTATTCAGGAACTGGATTTTTTCAGATACCTGATAGGTGAAAATGCCGTAGTTTGTGTAGAGAACCACGGTATTTCCGGGTTCGAGCCTGTTCAAATCTGCAAAGAACGTATTAACATGTGCATCAATCACGACATTGCCCGTTTCGCCCAGTACGACGGAACTGCTTGCCTGACAAGCACCGCGTTCGAGCAGTTCGGAAGTCGAACCCCAGTATACCGGAACATCCAGCGAAATATCATCACATTTCAGGACAGCATACTGTTCGCCGAATGCCGGACGGATGATTTCGCCGTTTTCATAAAATTTCTGCTGTTCTCCGGGAATGTCGGAAACGGGTGTGGTTTCGATTTCATTTTCCTTGATGACAAGCCCGTTCAGACCGGAAGACGGTGCAATTTTCATATTCTGGTCCATAAAGACAATGTTCAGATAAGTCTGTGCTTTTTCATAAGGCGTGATGAGAACGCCGATGCTTACGGCAACGCACAGAATCAGGAGAAAAATACCTGTCAGAAGATAAACCGGCAGGGAAGATTTCTGTTTATGTTCTGCCAATGAAATGCTCCTTTCTGCGTGTTCAGGAATCCTGTTCGGTATGCTTGATATACCAGTACAGCCAGCCGAATCCGGCGGCGGAAAGCAGAATGCCGATACCGGCAAACAGCAGCGGTCTGGTATGGGAAATTCCGGTTTCGTCAATCACGATGCCGACTTCTGCCTTGTCGATGACAACGCCTTCCTGATTGCGTACAGTCACGGAAATATCTTTGTCAGTGAGTTCGTCTACAGTGACATTCATGCCCATAGTGCCGGCAGTATCAATATATTTCTGCATGATGGCGACTTTGTCTTCTGTCGGCAGCTGCTTGATAATGCTGTTACGGGCTTCGGTGCTGAGGTTGGCAATAAATTCTGTTTTTTCTTCAGCGGGGAGGGAATTGACATAATTCTGTTTTTCTTCCATTGTCATGCTGATGAATTCGCTGTCGGAGATATATTTGTCTGAACCGGAACTTTCCGGAGCGGCTGTTGTCTGAACTGGTTCGGTCTGTGCAGGTTCGGCAGTGGTTTCTGCATTCTGTTCAGATTCAGAAACAGCTTGTGTTTCCGGCTGAGTTTCTGCTTCTGTCGGATTGTTTTTCTGCTGAGCGGCTCTTGCTTCTTCCGGGTCAATGCCGAACTGGTTATAGATAAATTCTTCGGTCTGTTCGTTGTAGTCCAGCACACTGCCGTAAGCTTCGTCGAGCTGGTCTTGTGTATATTCTCCGGAAGCCCACTGGTTATAGCCGGTCTGAATCAGATTTTCAGGCCATCCGGCTTCCCGGGCTTTGGCGGCGACATCATCGGGGGTATAGGCAAAAGCGCACAGGTTCGCACCGCACAGACAGGCGGACAGAATGCCGGCACAGGCGGCACAGATTTTTTTCTTCATATAAAACACCTTCCTTTCATGAGAATATTATAACAGATTCGGGAAACAATTGCAAGTGTAAATTTCTGCCTTTTCAGTCTTCAGCGTGGTCGGCAAGGTAATTGACAATATCGCCGACTGTCCGGATTTCGTCTACAATTTCGTCCGGGATTTTGATATCTGTAGCACTTTCGATAGACATAATCAGTTCCACTGCATCCATGGAAGTTGCGTTCAGGTCTTCCAGAATGTCCGTATGTTCGCTGACATCGTCAATGTCCATGCCGAATTGTTCCGCGATAATGGCGGCAACTGTTTGAAATTCCATAAATAAAAATATCCTCCTTTTAGTCATGCCCCTGCTGATTTTTAGTATAATAAAAAACCGGCATTCCGTCAATATTCTGAATGCCAATCTTTTGGGAAAAAATAAAAAATATTTGTGCAGAATGCCGTTTTGCTATACTTTTAGTTAATTTAAAATAAAAGATTACAAAAGGAATTGTGACGGTTTTGATACTTTTCCAGATTCTGGAATACTGTGCCGGAAACAAAAAGAAATCTGCCGTTTCTGCCTTTCAATTTTGATAAAACTTATGAGAAATCTGGCTTTGAAAAGCTTTTTTTTGTGCAGATAACAGAAAAAACAGAAAAAATCTTGTGTTATGCATATTTTTATGGTATAATAAAATCAATTCTGAAAAAAGCAAATATCCAATGATATATTTCAAGGAGGAATTTTTATGAATTTCAGAAAAATGATGGCTGCATTCACAGCGATTGCAACATGTGCTTCCCTGTGTGTGCCTGCAATGGCGTTTGCAGAAGATACTGAAGCAACCGAAAGCACAGCACTGACTGCTTATCTTGATTTTACCAACAGCGGCTGGTGGCCTGCATTCCACAACGACCCGGAAAATGATACCCTGAAAGGTACTGTTGCAGAAATTACCGGCGACGGTTCCTACACAGTCAGCCTGTCTGCTGCTGACCTGGGCGAAGAAGCTATCCAGAACAGCATCAAGGGCGCAGAATTCATGGCTATCTACATTCCCGGTGCAGAAGCAATCTATCCGAATCTGGTTATCACTGTTGACAAAATTACAGCAGATGACAAGGAAATTCCGTTGATTAAGAAAAACTTCACAAACTGTGAACTCGAAAAGAAAGAAGCAGACAGAACTTATACTACCCGTACCAATATCTATAATCAGTGGGCTTCCGGTTATACAAGCGATGCCCGCTGCGTAGACGGTCTGGTTTCTGAACAGCCGGATGCTGAGGATTATGATGCACAGATTATTGACCCGGCTGAACTCGCAGCATGGACAAACCTGACTGTAGAATTCACCATCACAGGCATGACTGCTGAAGAAGAACCCACAGAAACAGAAACCGAAACAGAGACTGAAACAGAAACAGAAACCGAAACCGAAACTACTCCTGCAGAAGAAGAACCCACTCAGGAAACTACTGAAAAGCAGGAAAAGATTGTTGTCGGCAATTCTTACCTGAATTTCGTGGACGGCGGCTGGTATCCGACTTTCCAGAATACAGGCAATCCGGAATCTGATACTCTGGAAGCTACTTTTGCTGAAATTACTGGTAACGGTACTTATACTGTAAAGGTTTCTGCTGCTGCCCTCGGCGAAGAAACTATCGCTAACAGCGTCAGCGGTGTGGAATTCATGGCTATCTATGTTCCCGGTGCAGAAAAAGATTATCCCGAAATGGTACTTACAGTAGACAGCATCAAGGCTGACGACAAGGAAGTGGCACTGATTGCCAAGAACTTCACAAACTGCGAACTTGAAAAGAAGGAAGAAGACAGAACCTATACAACACGTACCAATATCTATAATCAGTGGGCTTCCGGTTATACAGAAGATGCCCGCTGCGTAGACGGTCTGGTTTCTGAACTTCCGAATGCGGATGAATATAGCTGCCAGATTATTGACCCCAAAGACGAAGCCCTGAACGGCTGGACAACTCTGGAAGTTACCTTCACAGTTTCCGGTCTGGCATTTGATAAATATATCGAAGAAGAACCGACAGAAACAACAGAAAGCACAAGCACTACTTCTACTACAACAAGCACAACCAAGAGTACAACTGCAACTACCAAGGCAACAACTACAACTGCCAAGGCTGCTTCCACTGGTTCTACCGGTGCAGAATCCCCGAAAACTGGTGATGCAAGCGTTCCGGTTGCTGCCGGTGTAGCTGCTGTCGCAGCTGCTGCTGCATTGTTTATCACCAAGAAGAAGAATGACTGATTCTGACTTCTGAACACATTTAAAAAATAGACTGTGCCGTCCGTAACAGACGGCACAGTTTTTGTTTGTTATTGTATCGGCTTTTCCTTGCAGAATTTCTCGGCGAGATGATTCGCCCAGTGTTCCGTATAAAACCGATAGTAAGAATAGTTTTTTTCCTTCCGGAATTTTTTCAGAGCCGGAACGGAAAACCATATCACAGACGGCAGAAATATCACAGGCAGATACAGCCATCCCAGAATCATGGACTGAATCGTATGCCCGTATTCGTGTAGCAGGAGTTTCCGGTTCTGGCTGAAAGAAACTTCATCCATAAAGATGAAACAGCCTATCGAAGTACAGCAGTCACGCTTCCAGCTTGTGACAACCGCACCGCGGAAGAATTGATGCTTTTCTTTCCGGAACAGACAGAACATTATCAGACCTGTCAGATTCTGCGGCAGACACCAGAGTATCTGAAACAAAAGATAAATGATTTTTCTCATGAGATTATTTTCTTCTGTTGGGTTTGTTTTTCTTTTCTTCATACATCAGCGCATCGGCTTTCTCGAACATGACTTCCAAGGTTTCGTCAGAAGAAGTATAGATGCCGATGCTCGCTGATACCTGATAGGGCTTTCCGGAATGCTGATTGTATTCGTTCAGATAGTCCTGAATTTCTTTCCGTATCTGGGCGGCATCACAGTCCATTGTCAGAATGCCGATAAGTTCATCACCTCCGTAGCGGCAGCACATGCCGTTGACACAGGCGGCGTTCAGAGCTTTTGCCGAAACAGCAATCGCGTTGTCACCTTCGGTATGACTGAACGTATCGTTGATATATTTCAGACCGTCCAAATCGCACAGCACCAGAGTGAGAGCATCAAATTTCTGTGCTTCCAGCATGTGCTGAAACCGCAGATAAAAGGCTTTCCGGCTGTAAAGTCCGGTCAGCGCGTCGAACTGATAAAGTTCTTCCAGCCGGTTTTGCAGATGTTTCTGATAATGCGAGTTCCGGAAGCCGCTCAGGGCAGAATTCAGCATCATAGCCGTCTGGTTGATTTTCATATAATTCTGCTTCCCGAAATCCCAGAAATGAAAACATAAATATCCCATCGGAATATCTATCGCATGGAGTGCAGTAAATAATAACGGAATGCCGGAATCGAGCATCAGTTTCATGCGCGGAATGATTTCTTCTGCCGGAATCACAAGCTGTTCCGGCGGATAGGGAATATCTGTATCGGCAAGAATATACAGTTCTTTGCCGAACGGCGTTCCGGAATGAATTTTCATCGGGTCAAGGGAATCATCAATACATTCTGTTTTCAGCAGACAGGACATATTATAGAATAATCTGGTATCGGTCAGCTGCTGTGCGACTTCCTGAATGGTTTCACTGCTCTGGATTTTGGCGGAAATTTCGCTGAGGTCTTCCCCTTCGCGCTGAAACCGTGTCAGGCTGTCATTCAGATTATTGATAAAATCGACAGTATCATTCATCTGGATAGGCTTGCATCCGCAGGATTCGAGCAGAACCGGACGCGGCACCAGTGTGACATGTTCCGGCATGGCAATGCCTTTTTCATGATTCAGGAGCAGTGCGGCGGTTTCTCTGCCGAGTTCAGCGTAGTCGCATTTGCAGGAGGTAATTTTCGGCAGGGAATAATAGATGGAATCAATGCCGTCAAATCCCGTGACAAGCACATCTTCCGGCACACGGATGTTATGCTGTGCCAGTGTGGTGCAGACGGAAATCGCCATCGTATCATTGGCGCATACAATCGCCTGCGGAAGACGGCATTCCTTGATGAGCCGTTCAGTCGCTTCTTTTGCCGGAACTGCCCAGAAATCTCCGTAGCTGATATGATTTTCATCCAGTGTCAGATGATATTCTTCCAGAACGTTCCGCATGACAGCAATTCTTTCATCAGAAAATGTATTGTCTTTGATGCCGGCTATCATGTGGAAATCCGTGATATGATGCCGCGTAATCAGGTGGCGCACCACTTCGGCAAATCCGCGCGAATAGTCAAAATTGATATTGCAGCAGCCTTTTCTTGTTCCGTTGATGACCACTGCCAGAATCTGATTCTTTTCGGCAAATTGGCAGAGCTGCTCCATGCAGTCGTTATTCTTGATAGTATCTTCCAGCATGATGAGCGCGTCTGTGATTTCCGGACGGATTAAATCAAAGACAAATTTTTCACCAATATCAGATTTGGTATTCCAGTATAAATCCGAACCCGGTGTATACAGAAAAACACGCCAGCCATGCGGACGAAGTGTCTCGGAAAGTGATTGCAAAAATTCACGGAGTACATCTTCATAAGCTTTGGTAATGCAGACAGCAGCAATTTTATATCCAAGCAACATGAGAATTCTCCTTTCTGTGTTTTTATTTATTATAACATATTTTGTGAAAAATTGCAATATGATTTCAGGACAAAATGACGAAAAGAAAAATGAAATTTTCTCTTGACTTTTATGCAAAAATATGATATACTGTATAAGGCATTGAAAATGTCAAGTGATTCTGCTTTACAGCAGGGAAGAGGTGCAGAAATGGCAAAAAATCTGGAGTTTGTCCTTCTGCTCGACTGCTACGGCGAACTGCTCACAGAACGTCAGAAGGAAATTGCAGAATTATATTATAACGAAGATTTCTCCCTGTCTGAGATTGCACAGATTCAGCATATCACCCGGCAGGCTGTTAGCGACAGCCTCCGCCATTCTGAACAAATCATGCAGCAGACAGAAGAAAAACTCGGTATGGCAGGACGCATCCGGCAGATGAGAAACTGTCTGGAACAAATTCTGGAATCCTGTCAGAATGAAAATATCCCAAGAATTACCGAACTTGCAGAAAATGGTCTGCAATGGCTGTAAATCAGCAGAAGAAAAGGAGCTGAACCCGCATGGCTTTTGAAGGACTTTCTGAAAAATTAAGCAATGTGTTCAAAAAACTGAAATCTCATGGCAGACTGACAGAGAGCGATGTCAAAGAGGCGATGCGCGAAGTCAAACTCGCTCTGCTCGAAGCCGATGTCAGCTATAAAGTCGTCAAGGATTTTGTTGCAAAAGTTTCGGAAAAGGCAGTCGGTGAAGATGTGCTTTCCAGTCTGACTCCGGCGCAGCAGGTTGTGAAAATCGTCAATGACGAGTTAATCGACCTGATGGGTAATAATAACGAAAGAATCAATATTTCCTCAAAGCCGCCGACGGTCATTATGATGTGCGGCTTGCAGGGTTCCGGTAAGACAACGCATTCCGCAAAGCTTGCAAAATATCTGAAAGCAGAAGGTCATAGACCGATGCTTGCCGCCTGTGACGTTTACAGACCGGCGGCAATTCAGCAGCTGCAGGTTGTCGGCGAAAAAGCTGGTGTCAAAGTCTTCGAGATGGGGCAGATTGACCCTGTGATTATCGCAAAGCAGGCGGTACGCTATGCAAAAGACTACGGTCATGATATTGTCATTCTGGATACGGCAGGACGGCTTCATATTGATACTGAACTGATGGAGGAACTCCAGAATATCAAAGCCAATACTGAACCGGATGAAATTATGCTCGTCGTCGATGCGATGACCGGTCAGGATGC
>DGUB01000120.1:0-932 GCA_002393815.1 Ruminococcus sp. UBA4321
TGAATCAGGATGCCGATGCCTGGGCGTTCTTCTACCGCGCTTACGGCATTACGGACGTATTCGACAACAAGCAGAACGGCATTTATGTCAGTGTCGCTGCCGCCTGAGAGGAATCATTTTATGATTACTATCGGTCTGACATTTCCGGACGAAAAGAAAAAGCCTGCCAAGCCGGAAAAACCTGAAAAGCCTTGATTTACGCTGATTACAGCTATTATCAGAACTCTTTCGGCGGTTCTGCCGTTCCGGAATCTTCCTGGATGAGAACCGCCGGAAAAGCCGGCGACTATCTGGATGCCGCCACCTTCGGCAGGCTGACTGACGGCATTCCAGAGGCTTACGCGGAAAAAGTAAAACGCTGTACCTGCGAAATTGCCGAATATCTCTACACTTATGCGGAATCTCTCATAAAATCCGGCACAGGTCAGGCAGGCGCGAAAAGCTATGAGCAAATCGGTGCGTATTCCGTCAACTATGCAAGCGTTTCCGACAGCATTTCCGCTCTCCTGAACGGCAGTTCCGCCGGGCTGGATTCCCTGATTCATGAAATTATCATGAAACAACTCGGAAATTCCGGTCTGCTTTACAGGGGGTGTGACTGATGTTCACAAACCGCGAAGGCTGTACTGTCTGGGAAAAAACAGTTCAGAACCGCGCTCCGGCTTACGTCCGGCACGTTCTCGGCGCGTATTATCTGGAAACCATTGCCGCACAGGAAACCGACCGCACCAGAAGTGCTTCTCATAACCCCGAAAATCAGCAGCTGTTCATCATTCCGGCAGATTCACTCACTTATCTGCCGAAAACAGATGACAGAATTCTCGACGGCATTCACACTGAAACAAGTCCCCCGGCTGATGCATTCACTGTCGTCACCGTCAAGGACTTCCGCTTTGGTTCTGAATGCGTTCATCATGCGGAGGTGACCGCTC
>DGUB01000120.1:1002-3252 GCA_002393815.1 Ruminococcus sp. UBA4321
TTCAAATATGACGGCATTGTCTGGAATCCAGGCTTTCAGCTTGAAAAATCCATGCGCTTTTCCAAGGCACAGAAAGTGGTCGACAGCGAAGTCCTGCGCCGTTCTGACCCTTACGTCCCCTTCCTGACCGGTCAGCTGAAACATTCCGGCATTTCCGGAACTGTTATCGGCTCCGGCGAAGTCCGGTATATTGCCCCTTACGCCAGAAAGCAGTATTACGAAAACGCCGGGCGCGGCTTTGAAGGGCTGAATGCTTCCGGCGGCATCACCGGAAAACGCGGAAAAAAATGGTTTGAACGCATGAAGGCTGACCAGAAACAGGATATCCTGAAAGCCGCAAAGGAGTGCTTTAAATGAAACCTGTGATTGCATGCATCCGTGATTTTGTCATGACTTTCCCGGAACTCAAAGACGGCTGCCTGATGATTGACTACCTCGGCGACAAGGCTGTCGAATATTCCGTCGAAGCTATGCCCTGTGACAGAATTATCCGGAAATATGCCGACGGCGGCTGCGTCAAGCAGTTTCTCTTTCTGTTCGCAAGCCGCGAATTCTACAGCGCAGATATTAATCAGCTGATTGCCAATTCTGCTTTCTACGAAAAATTTGAAGACTGGATTCTGCATACAAGCGCGGAAACACTGAATTCTTTCCTCGACGGCAGATGTGCCGTCAGCCTGGATATTCTTACAGGAAACTATCTGTATGATTCCGGCTTTTCAGCCGCCAGATATCAGATACAGCTGAAACTTATCTATGAAGACTAAGGAGGTCTTTTTCTATGGCTAACAATCCCGTTTTAAGACACGAAAAAGTTCTGTTCTACGGCGTTCCCAGCACAGGAACCGCAGGCTATGTGTACAGAAGAATGAAATACTTCACCGAACTCGAACACTCCAAAAATCCCGAAGAATACGAACGCAAATATGTGGACGAACCCAACAAGCGCACCGATGTGACCGGGTTTTCTCCCGAATATTCCTACGGCTTCGACTATCACAAGGGCGATGATGTCATTGATGATATCCTCAAAATCACAAACAAAGAACTGCTCGGTTCCCTTGCCGTCCGTCCGCTCCTGCTTGTTGATATTGCTGCCGGGACTGCCCTGCTGCGCGATTATTCCGTCATTCCTGATTCCGAAGGCGATGACGAAAATGTCTATACCTATTCCGGCACGTTCAAAGCCTGCGGCGAACTCTCCGAAGTGCAAGTGACAAGCGCAGACGACTGGAAAACAATCAATATCAGCATTGAAAACGGAGGCTAATTTCTATGTATGAAATCAATCTTCGCGGCGTTCCTCTGCTCTTCGACGCAGAGGACGCGGAACAGTACGAAAAACTGGAATTCGCTGTCGGCGTGATGGAGGAAACCGAACAGGAACTCTTACGGCAGAAAAAAGATGATTCTGTTCCGTATTCTGCTGTTCTCAGAGGCTATTGCATGATGTACCGCACTTTCTTTGATGATGTTTTCGGGGAAGACACTGCCGAAAAACTCTTTGCAGGCGAAAAAATGAAGCCTTCTGTACATGAAGAAACCTATATCGCCTTCCTCGATGCCCTCATGATGCAGAAAGCCGCCATTGCCGACAAAAAACAGGAACGCTGGAACAAGTATTCCGTCAGAAAGGGAAAGCCTCATGCTGAATCTTCTGTATGAGCCGCTCCCGGATGCTGTACCTGTCGTTGGCAAGCTCTGCCCCGTCGTGACTGACTTCCGCGAATGGATTCGCTTTCATGACCTGCTGACAGACAAGGACGTTCCCGAACGTTCCAAATTCTTCATGCTCGCCGAATGGTTTCAGAATCCGCCTGTCTTTCTCACAGAAGAACACCTGAAAGCCCTGCTGGATTTCTACCGCGCAAAGCCGCTGGAACCGGAACGTGATATGCCGGAAGACGAAACACCGCCAAAACGGAAACCGCCCGTCTTTGACTGGAAATTCGATTCTGCTGACCTGCTCGCCAACTTCCGGCAGTATTATCAGATAAATCTTATCACTGTCCCGTTCCTGCACTGGTTCGAGTTCTGCGCACTCTTCCGCGCTCTCCCCGAAGAAAGCCGCTGTCAGAAAAAAATCTGGTACAGGTCTGTCAGACTTTCCGAAATCAAGGACAAGCAAGCCGCTTTTCTGCATTTTTCAGAGAAACGGCTTGCATTTTCACGAGAGGATTTTGCAATGAAAAAAACAGACACCATGCTGCTGGCGACTTTCTTCACCGACTGTTTCTATTCGGCGACTTA
>DGUB01000112.1 GCA_002393815.1 Ruminococcus sp. UBA4321
GCCGACACAGCTTTCCGGCGGTCAGAAACAGCGCGTTGCCATCGCCGGAGTGATTGCCATGCAGCCCGACTGCATCATTCTCGACGAGCCGACCGCAATGCTTGACCCGCAGGGAAGACAGGAAGTCATGCAGACCATTCAGAAACTCAATCGGGAACAGGGCATTACTATCGTATTAATCACGCATTATATGGAAGAAGCCGCCCTCGCGGACAGAATCGTCGTGATTGATGACGGCGTGATTCTTCTGGATGATACCCCGAAGAAAGTCTTTTCTCAGGTTGAGAAAATGAAAGAAATCGGTCTGGATGTGCCGCAGGTGACCGAACTCGCCTATGAACTCCGGAAAGCCGGGTATTCCGTTCCGGCGGAAATCATCACCGAAGAAGAATGCTTGCAGGCTCTGGAAGCTTTATTATAAATTTAGATTAGAAAGGTAAGGAAAAGAATGGCAATTCTGAAAACCGAAGGTCTGACCTATACTTACAGCGCAGGCACTCCGTTTGAAAAAACAGCAGTTGACCATGTGGATTTATGTATTGAAGAAGATACCATGATTGGCGTTATCGGGCATACTGGCTCCGGAAAATCAACGCTGATGCAGCATTTCAACGGCTTATTACAGCCGACCTCCGGAAAAGTACTCCTCAACGGGCAGGACATCTGGGCGGATAAAGCAAAACTCCGGGATGTACGCTTTCAGGTGGGGCTGGTATTCCAGTATCCGGAATATCAGCTGTTTGAAGAAACCGTCGCGAAAGATATCGCATTCGGCTGTAAAAATATGGGACTCGGTCAGGAAGAAATCAAATCCAGAGTGCTGGAAACGGCTGATATGCTCGGTATGGAAAGAGAACTTCTGGAACGTTCGCCGTTTTCGCTTTCCGGCGGTCAGAAGCGCAGAGCCGCCATCGCCGGAGTCATGGCAATGCGCCCGAAAGTCCTGATTCTCGACGAACCATGCGCCGGACTCGACCCCAAAGGCAGAAATCTCATGCTCAGTCAGATTCGCGACTATCAGAAGAAAACACAGAGTACTGTGCTGTTAGTCTCTCACAGTATGGAAGATGTCGCAGAATTTACAGAAAAGCTTCTTGTCATGAGCAAGGCGAAATTATTCTGTTATGAAGACACTTATAAAGTATTCCGCCGCGCGGACGAACTCAGACAACTCGGTCTGAGAGTTCCCCAGATTGCTTCCGTCATGCAGTCGCTCCGGAAAAAGGGCGTTCCTCTGCCGGAAGATTTATATACTGTCGAATCCGCAAGGGATGCCGTACTCGCCCTGCTGAGAAAGGGGGCGGCTTCATGCTGAAAGATATTACTCTCGGACAGTATTTCCCGATTGACAGCGTTCTGCATAAGCTTGACCCCAGATTCAAGATTATTTATACCATGCTTTTTATTGTCATGCTGTTTTCCGGGAATCATTACTGGACGCTGATAATCGGCGCAGTATTCGTCATCATGGCACAGCTGCTCTCGAAAGTCCCTCTCAAAATGAGCTGGAAAAGCATGAAGCCTCTGCTTCCGGTGCTGGTGTTTACGGCAGTCCTGAATCTGGTATTTATCGACAGCGGCGATACGCTCTGGGAATGGAAATTTCTCAAAATCACACAGGGCGGTGTGAATACCAGTATCTTCATGATATGCAGAATTATTTTATTAATTGTCGGGTCGTCACTTCTGACGTATACGACTTCGCCGATTCTGCTGACGGATGCGATTGAATCACTCATGTCGCCGCTGAAAAAAATCAAGTTTCCGGTGCATGAAATGGCGATGATGATGTCTATCGCATTACGGTTTATTCCGACACTGCTCGAAGAAACTGATAAAATCATGTCTGCACAGAAGGCAAGAGGCGCAACACTCGACAACGGAAAATTAATGGAACGTGTGAAAGCGATGATTCCGATACTGATTCCGCTGTTTGTTTCGGCGTTCCGGCGTGCCGAAGAACTGGCAACTGCCATGGAGTGCCGCTGTTACCGGGGCGGAGAGGGCAGAACCCGGCTCAGACAGCTGAAAGCTGCTTCGGGAGATTATATCGGACTTGCGGTTTGTCTGCTGTTTATGGCAGTCAATCTGGCATTGAATATTATTTTATCATAACGTAAGAGGAAGGGTTAGTATGCAGAAAAAAACAAGTTCTGTAAAGCAAAACTGGAAAGAAAAGCTGAATTCAATTTGTTTCTGGGAAGTACTGGCATTTGTGATACCGTTTCTGCTGATGGGATATGCCTTCAAGAAAGAAGAAATCTATCCTTTCGGTGACAGACAGTTTCTGGTTACGGATGCCTGGCATCAGTATTATCCGTTTTTCCAGCTTCTGTTTGAAAAGCTGAAAAACGGCGGTTCACTGCTGTATTCCTGGCGGACGGGCATTGGTACGAATTTTCTGTCACTGATAGCGTATTACGCGGCAAGTCCATTGAATCTGCTGTCAGTCTTCATGACGCAGGACAACCTGAGAGAAGGCATGACTGTCATTCTCATGCTGAAATTTTCGTTTGCGGCGTTTTTCATGGCGAAGTGCCTGAAATATGTGTTCCGGGTGAATGATGTTTCTCTGACCATGTTCGGCGTGATGTATGCGCTGTGCAGCTATATGATGGGATATTACTGGAATACCATCTGGATTGATACAGTCGCGCTTCTGCCGCTGGTGATGATGGGACTGACAATGCTCGTTCGTGAAGGGAAATACCGTGTCTATGTGATTTCTCTGGCACTTGCGCTGTTCACGAATTATTATATTGCATATTTCATCTGTATTTATACAGTACTGGCATTTTTCTGCCTGTGTCTGTATGAAAATCTGGATTTCAAGAAACTGCTGAAACGCTTCGGTATGATTACAGGCAGTTCACTGCTTGGTGCAGGCATTTCGGCATGGATACTGCTTCCGACGGTGTTCGCGCTTCAGCTGACTTACAGCGCGAACAATAAATTTCCGACAAGTATCAAGTTCTATGAAAAATGGCGTGATATTGTCGCTAATATGATGGCATACACAGCCCCGACGGCAAAGACAGGTCTGCCGAATCTGTACTGCGGTCTGCTGCCGCTGCTGCTGATTGGTGCGTTCCTGATTGCGAAGAAAATCCGCATCCGCGAGAAAATCACGGCAGTGCTGCTGCTGGTGTTCCTCGTTGTCAGCTGCAATATGAACTATCTGAACTTTATCTGGCACGGCTTTCATTTTACGAATATGCTGCCGTACCGGTTTTCGTTCCTGTTCTCGTTCACGCTTCTGGTGATGGCTTACAGGGCGTATCAGGTATTACTGGAGGAAGAACTGAGTTTCTGGCAGTGGGGCGCGATGATTGTCACGGGCGGCATTTTCTGTGCTGTCAGCTACAGTTCCGGCGTACAGGAGGACGACGGGCATAAATTTGTCACTTCTTGTATCTGGCTGGGGGCAGTTTATTTAGTGGTGATTGCCTTCCGGAAGTTCGCACCGAAAAACGTGATTCAGACAGTGCTTGCCTGTGTGGTCGCATTTGAAATGAGCGGTCAGGCAATCCGCGGTGTGGATACTGTCGGCAGTTCTGACCGGAAATCCTATCCGGTCAACTATGCCGAAATTCAGCAGCTTCTGGAACAGCAGGATGACAGTGACCTGTTCCACAGAACAGAACTGTCCTCATGGTATACGCTCAACGACCCGTCACTGTATTACTATAACGGCATGTCACAGTTCTCCTCCATGGCGAATGAGGATATTTCTATTTTCGTGAGAAAAATAGGGCTTCTGGGTGCAGAAGGCAGCAACCGTTATTTCTACTGCACGACTTCTCCACTTGGAAATCTGCTTCTGGATATCCGTTATATCATGGCGAAGGACGGCTACAGCGCAGATACGGTTTCCATGTCCAGAGTCGCAGAGGCTGACAGATGTGCTATGTTTGAGAATAAATATATTCTCGGACTCGGCTTCATGATGCCGGAACTCATGGCAGATTATGAACTGCCGGAACAGGATAATGCTTTTGAAACACAGAACGAACTGTTCCGCAAAATTACCGGCGTGGATGAGGATTTATTCACACAGATAGATATTACTCACGTCGGGCATAAGGGATTCGATGTAACCAGAAAGGCTTACGGAGCGTATAACTATACCAAACAGGCAGATGCCGGAAGTGACAGCTTTCTGAAATATAATTATACAACAATCCAGAAAGGCATGGCTTATGCCTTTGTAAAAGTCAAGAACGCCGACCAGCTGGAAGTCCGGGAAAACAACGGCGACCTGATTCATAAATATAATATCAGCCGTCAGCC
>DGUB01000136.1 GCA_002393815.1 Ruminococcus sp. UBA4321
TAAAATAATAATATCTGATTATCATATATATATTTTTATCCTGAAAGGAGTATTTATCATGAGTGATTTTACTGTTAAAGATGGTATTTTGACTGAATATACTGGATTTGACGAAAACATTGTGATTCCCAGAGAAGTTTCTATCATTGGAAAAAATGCATTTTCTTATTGCACAACTTTAAATACGGTACAAATTCCTGATACAGTTACCAAAATAGAGCATTATGCATTCAACCGCTGTACCAATCTAACTTCTGTTCAAATTCCAAACAGTGTTACAAAAATTGAAAGTTATGCCTTCAGCGGCTGCAAAAAATTAACCTCTATCCAACTTCCTGACAGCATCACAAAAATTGCAGCGGGTACCTTTCAGGAGTGTACCAGTTTAAGTTCTATCCATCTTCCAGATAGCATCACAGCCATTGAAGATTATGCATTTGCAAATTGCAGCAGTTTAACGTCCATACAGATTCCTGAACAAGTCACCACAATTGGTCATAGTGCATTTAAGCTTTGCACTAATTTATTATCTGTAAAAATTCCGGATAGCATCAAAAAAATCAGCAGTTTTGAATTCACTCTTTGTACAAAGTTGAAAACAGTATCTCTCCCAGAAAAAATCAAAATTGAATATAATTCTTTCCCTAAAGAAGCGGAAATTATCTACAGAAAAAAAGAAAGTTCTCCTGTCAGTCAGAAGCTTTCAGTCCCGGAAGCTGTTACGATTACAGTTACAGAACAGCAGTTATTGAACGGCATTGACATCAACACACTTGTCAGTCAGTATTCCGGAAAAAAAGTAATCCTGAAACTGAAGAAATCCAAATCAGGAATCCGGAAAAAAATCTGCACGTTCGCTCCCCTGACAAAATCAGAAATTCAGAAACTCAGCAGATAAATCAATTAGGCAGTTTGTATAAAAACCTCTTTTTTTACAAATCCGCTTATTGACAAATTGACAGATTTATGATAAAATAAAGATATATATCTAAAATCACAGGATTGTGAGGTTATCGCTTATGAAATATCTACAGGGGAATTATCCCATTGTTCACAAACAGGCACTTGCGAAGGATGTCTACAGTCTGACTGTACTCTGTCCCGAAATCGCAGAAATCGCCTGTCCCGGACAGTTCGTGCATATTCTGCCGAAAGGATTCGGCTTAAGGAGACCCATTTCCATTGCCGGAATCGACAAGAAAAAAGGCACGCTCCGGATTGTATTCGTCATCAAGCATCAGGGTACACAGGCAATCGCTGACCTGAATCAGGGCGATTATCTGGATATGATTGCACCGCTCGGACATGGTTTCACGCTTCTGCCGGATGCGGAACATGTGGTGCTTGTCGGCGGCGGAATCGGTGTACCGCCGATGCTTCCGCTCGCGGAGTATTACGGAGAAAAAGCAGCTGCTGTCAGCGGTTTCCGGACGTTTCAGCAGGTAATTTTACAGGAAGATTTACAGGCTTACGGCGCACAGACTATCTGCTGTACCGAAGACGGCTCCGCCGGAGATGTCAAGGGTTTTGTGACTGCGCCTCTCGAACAGTTATTAAGCGAGGGCGTGGATGCTGTTTTTGCCTGCGGTTCGATTCCGATGCTCAGAGCCGTTGCCGAAATCTGTATGAGAAATCAGACTTACTGTGAAGTTTCTCTCGAAGAACGCATGGCTTGCGGTGTCGGGGCATGTCTGGGCTGTGCATGTAAAATCAAGAAAGACGGTCAGGAAGAATTCCTGCATGTCTGCAAGAATGGACCTGTATTCAAAGCTGAGGAGGTGTGCTGGTAATGGCTGATTTATCTGTCAATATCTGCGGTGTGGATTTCAAGAACCCGATTATTCCGGCTTCCGGGGTGTTCGGCTACGGCAGAGAATATGAAGAATTTTATAGCTTATCTGAACTGGGCGGAATCGCTACCAAAGGCACAACCGGTCAGAAACGCACCGGGAACCTTGCTCCTAGAATCGCCGAAACTCCGGCAGGAATGCTCAATTCCGTCGGTTTGCAGAATCCCGGCATTGATTATTTTATTCAGAACGAACTGCCGAATCTGCTGACAAAAGATACTGTCATTCTGGCGAATATCGCCGGAGCATCCGTGGAAGAATGCGCCGAAGTCGCTAAGAAATTAGATTCGACTGATGTACACATGATTGAACTGAATATTTCCTGTCCGAACGTGAAACAGGGCGGTGCGGCGTTCGGCACTTCCTGCGATATGGCGGAACAGGTCACTGCCGCTGTCAGAAAGGCTACGAAAAAGCCTTTAATCGTGAAACTGTCCCCTAACGTAACAAGCATTACAGATATCGCAAAGGCTGTCGAAGCCGCCGGAGCAGATGCTGTTTCCCTGATTAATACGCTCTTAGGCATGAGAATCGACATTCATACCAGAAGACCTATTTTAAGAAATAACGTCGGCGGACTTTCCGGCGCAGGTATTTTCCCGGTTGCCGTCCGTATGGTATGGCAAACTGCAAACGCTGTCAAGATTCCTGTTATCGGCATGGGCGGTGTCAACACCGGAGAAGATGCTGTTGAACTTATGATGGCTGGAGCTTCTGCCGTTCAGGTCGGTATGGCTGTCTTTACTGACCCTTACGCACCGATTAAGATTATCAATCAGATGAATGATTTCTTAGACGAAAATAAAATCAGTTCTGTGCGCGATATTATCGGCACGGTTCAGCCGTGGTGATGCTATGAAAATGATGGGTGTAGACTTCGGCGATTCCCGGACAGGTCTTGCCGTCTGCGATAAATCGGAATTCTTAGCTTCTCCGCTGTGCGTGATTCAGGAACAGGATTTTGAAATCTGCGCTCAGAAAGTCGCACAGCAGGCAAAGGAACAGAAAATTGAATTCTTAGTTGTCGGCTATCCGAAAAATATGAATAACACTATCGGCGAACGCGCCGAACTCTGTCAGGCATTCGCGGAATTATTACATGAACTCACCGGACTTGACTATGTACTCTGGGATGAACGATGCACCACAGTTTCCGCGCATCAGTATCTGAATGTTACCAATACCAGAGGCAAAAAGCGCAAAGCCGTTGTCGATGCTGTCGCGGCGGTGATTATCCTGGAAAGCTATCTCGGCTATCGAAAAAATCAAGGCAGAGCCTGAACACTCTGCCCTGACTGCTGTCTCACATGATGATGGAGGAAATATCATCCATCAGACTTTTTGCGGATTTCATGGTCTTGACGGCATCACGCTTGATATGCTTTTTCTTGTTCTCGGTCGTTTTCACCAGCATGAACGCCGCAGAACCGATTGCCGCACCAATGGAAACACCTTTCCAGATTGCATTAAGATTCATTCCAGTCACCTTCCTTTCCAATGATAATATGCCCTGAAAAAAGAAAATTTTTAAAGTAAATATTTGACATTAGAGTTCGCCGGACATGTACGGGATGACAGAATTCCCGTCCGGCGTGGATTGAAACGAAAAAATCAGGAGAAAATTTATGCTTCACATTGTTCTCGCAGAACCCCAGATTCCCCAGAATACCGGAAACATTTCCAGAACCTGCGCGGTTACAGGCGCAGTTCTACATTTAATCAAGCCTTACGGATTTGAAATTTCTGATAAAAATCTGAAACGCGCCGGTCTGGACTACTGGGATAAACTGACGATTTATGAATATGAAAATCTCACAGAATTCATGAATCAGCATCAGAATGATAAAATCTATTATTTCACGACGAAAAGCCGGACTTGCCACAGCGATGTGACCTATCCGGAAGATGATGTTTATTTAATGTTCGGCAGAGAAGATGCCGGACTGCCCGAAGATTTACTCGTTCAGCATCCCGAAACTGCTGTCCGGATTCCCATGCGTCCGACCCTCAGAAGCCTGAATTTATCGAATTCAGTCGCGATTGCTGCTTATGAAGTGCTTCGTCAATGGGGCTATCCGGATATGAGTTTACAGGGAAATCTGACTAAATATGAATGGGAGTAATACTATGATAAATCAAAAGCCTTGTATCAAATTTAAATTACTTGATAATCAGCCGGGAATTTTCGACAGCAAAGCCGGAGGGCTGGGCTATATTCCGCATGACGGCAGTTTTCCGGTCGATAAGGAAGGAAACCAGCTCCGGCTGCTGGCGCAGATTGACTGCTCACAAGTCGATTTTGAGCCGTTTCCGAAATCCGGACTCTTACAGTTCTGGATTCTGAACGATGAAGAATACGGCGGCTGTGATATTACCGAACAGGATACGTTCCGGGTGATTTACTATCCGGAAGCTGACAGGACTGTTACGAAAGAAGAAATTCAGAAAAAATTCGTCAAATCCGAATATGATGAAGATGAATATAATTTTCCTGTATTCGGCGAATACGGCATGGAATTCTCAAAGGGGGAAAACAAAGAAAACCCGTTTGATGAAGATGACAACGGAACGAAAACATATGATTTCTTTCATCAGATTGGCGGCTATCCATTCTTTACGCAGGGTGACCCCAGAGAAAGCGACGAAAAAAGAAATCACTATGATTTCTTATTATTCCAGTTAGATTCTGATTATGCTTCCGGTACAGATGACCATGTCATGTGGGGAGATTCCGGAGTTGGGAATTTCTTCATTAATTCCGAAAAACTGAAAAATCTTGATTTTACTGATGTTTTATATAACTGGGACTGCTGTTAATCAGAAAGGAGTATGCTATGATTGAAAAAGCCCCCTGTATCAGAATCAAACTGACCAATACAAAACCCTCTGTCTTTGAAAGCAAAATCGGCGGACTGGGCTATATCCCTCATGACGGCGATTTTCCTTATGATAAAGAAGGAAATCAGCTCCGGTTTCTGGCACAGATTGACTGTTCTCAGGTCGATTTTGAACCGTTCCCGAAATCCGGACTGTTACAGTTCTGGATTTTTAATAATGATTTATACGGATGCGATTTCGGAAATCCGGAACAGGATAAATTCAGAATTCTGTACTATCCGGAACTCGACAGAACTGTCACCGAAGAAGAAATTTCTTCCAAATTCGTAAAATCAAAATATGATGAAGAAAACCTTTTCCCTGTCGATAAAGAATGCGGTATGCTGTTCGCATCCGGCGAAAGTTTCAAACGTCCCGAAATCGACTTCGACGCTGATGAAGAGGAAGAAGAAGCACGCTGGAATGAATACGGCGAACTGACTTCAAAATATCCGAATCATCAGATTGGCGGTTATCCGTACTTCACACAGGACGACCCGCGCGACGAAGATTCCCCTTATGATTTCTTGTTATTCCAGCTCGATTCCGATTCTGATAAAGTCCTCTGGGGTGATGTAGGTGTCGGCAACTTCTTTATTAATTCTGAAAAATTAAAAACTCTCGATTTCTCTGATGTCCTGTATAACTGGGACTGCGGTTAATAAAAATTTAAAATAATTGACGGAAAGGATTGATTCCCATGGCTAAAATTAAACTGATTACCGATACTGCCAGCGACCTGCCTCTGAAACAAGCTGAAGAACATAATATTGAATTATTAAGTTTCGGCATCAGCCTGAATGGTGAATCCTATCAGGAACAGCGCGACTTATCTAAAGAAGAATTCTACGAACTGATGGCGCATTCTGATGAAATGCCCTCAACCTCTCAGATTACAGCATTCACATTTCAGGAAGTCTTTCAGAAATTCTATGAACAGGGCTATACTGACCTGATTTATGTCAGCATTAATGCCAGCGGTTCGGCAACGAATCAGAACGCAAAACAGGCGCGTGACATGCTCTATGAAGAAATCCCGGAAGCCAAAGCTATGAACATTCACATCATAGACGGCGAAAATTATACCATGTGTTACGGCTATCCGGTACTGAAAGCCGCCGAAATGGCAGAAAGCGGCGCATCTGTTGAAGAAATTCTTGCCTATATCAAAGACTGGATTTCCAAAATCGGCGTGTATTTTACGCCGTCTACCCTGAAATATGTCCGCAAATCCGGCAGACTGACAGCTGTTGCCGCATTCGCCGGAGAGGTTCTCGGTCTGAAACCGATTATCCGGATTTCTCACGGCAAGATTTCCGCACCCGAAAAAGTCCGCGGTGAAAAAAATATCATCCCGAAGCTGACCGATAAAATCCTGAATGTCATGCTTCCGGATTCGCCTTATCTGATTATGCAGGGCGCAAAGAGTGAACTCGCAGACAAAGCCGAAGAAATTCTCACACAGAAACTCGGTTATCCGCCTGTAGAGCGCGTGAAAATCGGCTCGGCTGTAGCAGTCAACGCCGGATATGATTTAGTCGGCATTGCCGTGCTTGAAAAACAGGATTAATTTTATCATTTAAATTTTTATAGGAGGGATTGCAATGAAAATTCTGACACCCGAAAATCCGGAAGTACTGTCCGCTGTGGTCATGAAAGACGGCGAAATTATCGCCCGTACCGAAGAAGACGGCGTACTCTATCCGCAGTATTCGATTATGAAAAGCCTGATTTCTCTGCTTATCGGCAGACTGTGCGGAGAAGGTCAGCTGACTCCAAAGACAACAGTCCGTCAGCTTCTGCATACCGGAGCGGCAGCGATTTCGGATTTGACGCTTGATGACCTGATGACAATGCGTTCCGGCATCAATTACAGACTGTTATTCGACGACAGAAAGAATTATGATGATTATCTGAAAGTCTGCTGTGAAGCGGCGGTGACTCCTCTCGGCGAAGGTCAGGAACATCAGACATTTTTCTATAACAATGCCTGTGCTTATCTTGCCGGACGCATGGCGGAAGCAGAAGACGGCGACCCTCTGGATAAACAGATTGTGAATTATCTGTTCAGTCCGTTAGGAATTACGGAATATGAATTTGAGTATGACCCGCAGGGACATGTATTCGGCGCAAGCGGTCTGAAACTCAAAACCGAAGATGTCGCAAAATTAGGCTATGGCATCATGACGAACAAAATCTGTTCCAAAGGCTGGCTGAATGCCGCTACCAAACCGCGCGTGACAACTCCTGAACGAATTCCTTACGGCTATTTCTTCTGGGTACTGGCGGACGGCAATTTCTACATGAGCGGAAAATGGGGGCAGAAATGCTTTGTCCTGCCGCAGTATCATGCAGTTATCGCAGTCAATTCAGATATGAAAGGCAGAGATTCTTCCAACAGCTACATTATCCGGAAGCTTCTGCCGCTCCTGAACGAAGCATGAGCGAAATCTGCAATCTGATTATCATCGGCGGCGGTGCGTCAGGACTTGCCGCCGCTGTCACAGCAATTTCACTTGGCGTTGAAAAAATCGCCGTTCTGGAACGCCTTCCACGCACCGGAAAGAAAATTCTCGCCACCGGAAACGGCAGATGCAATTTAAGTCATCAGAATATTTCTGCCCCAGATTATCAGGGGAGTTATGATGTTACCGGAATTCTGCAAGAATTCGGCAGTGCGGAAGCTTTCTTTGAAAGTCTCGGCTTATACTGCCGTACCGACGAACAGGGCAGAATCTACCCTTACAGCATGAGCGCGAATGCCGTTCTTGATGCGCTTCGTCTGCACTGTTCCGGCGTTCCGGAATTCTGTAACGAACAGGCTGTAAATCTGTTCCGTAAAAACAGAATCTGGCATATCCTAACGGAGTCCGGAACAGAATATCTTTCCCGGTTCGTGATAGTTTCCACGGGCGGAACGGTTCAGCCAAAGTTCGGCACGGACGGCACGGCGTTCCGGCTTCTTGAAAACCTGAATATTCCGGTGATACAGGGCAGACCTATCCTCTGCCCTTTGCTGTCGGATAAAAATATACTCCGTTCTCTGAAAGGCTTGCGGGTGAAAGGTTCTGTCAGCCTGTATCATAAAAATCAGATTATCAGAACCGAATCCGGAGAAATTCAGTTCACGGAACAGGCATTATCCGGCATTTGTATTTTTAATTTATCCAGTTATCTGAAATATCAGTTTTCAGGCTGTCAGATTTCTGTAAATCTGTTTCCGGAACTGGAACTTCCGGAAGTAATTGCAAGACTTTACAGCTGTCAGGCGGTGCGCTGTGGAGCTTCCTGTGAAGATATGCTTTCCGGACTGATGCAGAAGCCCTTAGCAAGAACAGTTCTGAAACAAATCAGAATCCGGGCGGATATGCCGTGCAGTCAGCTTTCTGACTTGCAGATTCGTCATCTTGCCGGAATCTGTCATGATTTCCGTTTTCCGGTTCTGGGAACGGTGAAAGAACAGGCACAGGCTTCCGCCGGAGGCGTTTCCGGAAAAGCTCTTGACAAACAGTTACAGGTGAAAGCCTGTCCGGGATTATACGTCACCGGAGAAGCGGTTGATGTTCATGCCCCCTGCGGAGGATATCAGCTTCACTGGGCTTGGGCGAGCGGTTACACGGCAGGAAAAGCCGTTGCAGAAAGTCTGGGAATATGATGATTCATAACAGGAGATAATTTTCATGAATGATATGCTTTGTCTCGGCTGGTATATCGCCGGACTGGTAAAAAAACCGGAATACTGCCGGCTTGATACAGAATATATTTTAACTGCCAGTACAGATGCCTTAGGCAGTCTGCAACCGGATTTGACAAAATGTTTCTACAGCAATTATCCGAAGCGCGTCAGAAAAGAATATGCTGACTATCTGCATCTGAATCCGGAAGAATTTACAGAATTCTGCAATCTGACTGCCAATCTGATTGAAAATCATGTTCTTACACTTGACGGCAGATTTTCAAATCCGGAAGATGCCCGGAAGATTTTCCGGTACTTTCAGGATAAGCCGGAATTCCGCCTGATTGGTCTGTATACCAGCAGAGAGAATATCCATATTCTGGAATCGGCGAATTCTCCGGATGCTGTCAGTCTCCCCTGTTCTGCGCCGGAAGGCGTTCTGCTCGGTCATGATATTCTGGGCGCATGGAATGAAAACGGCTGTTTCTCTTTTGAATGCTATCTGATTAACAGTCTGGAAAACGAACTGCTCCGGCATTTTGACTTGAAAGTTTCTCCTGAAACCGGACTGATTCAGAACAGTTTCACCGAAACAGAACGCTTTGCACAGAAAATTCAGGGCATGGGCGAGCCTGTCCGCTGGATGGCGTTCGCCGTCTATGAAGATAAGAATTGAGGTACTAATTTCATGATTAGAATTCAGAATATCAGACTAAGCTTAGACTATACAGAACTTGACATGAAAAAAGCAATCGGCAGAAAACTGCATATCCCGTTTGAAAGCATTCAGGAAATCAGAATCCGCAAGCGTTCTGCAGATGCCAGAAAAAAAGATAATATTTCTTTCCTGTTCACACTGGATGTCAAAGCTTCCGGAGAAAAGAAGATACTCCAGAAATGCGCTAAAGATAAAGATATTTCACTCACTGAAGAAAAGAAATATAAAATTTCCATCTGTCACAGTCCGGAACGTCCGGTCGTTGTCGGCATGGGACCTGCCGGCATGTTCGCCGCTTATGTACTGGCAAAAGCCGGGCTTCGTCCGATTGTTCTGGAACGCGGCTGTCCGGTCGAGGAACGAACCACTCATGTCCGCGAATTCCGAACAAACGGTATTCTCAATCCGGAAAGCAATGTTCAGTTCGGCGAAGGCGGTGCCGGAACATTCTCGGACGGAAAACTCAACACCGGAATCAAAGACGAAAGAATTCGCTTTGTTCTGGAAACGTTTGTCAAATGCGGCGCACCTGAAGAAATTCTCTGGACGGCGAAGCCGCATATCGGAACGGATAAGCTTCAGAATACCGTCAGAAACTTCCGGAATCTGATTCAGACACTCGGCGGAGAAATTCATTTTCAGGCAAAACTGACTGATTTCGCTGTCTCTGAAAATCAGCTGACTGCCGTCAGATATATACAGAATAATCAGGAACACGAAATTTCTGCAAAACATGTGATTCTGGCAATCGGACACAGTGCGCGTGATACCCTCGAAATGCTGTATCAGAAGAACATGCTTCTCATGCAGAAGCCGTTCGCTATGGGTGTAAGAATCGAACATCTACAGGAAGATATCAATAAAGCATTATACGGAAAATTCTGGAATCATCCGGCACTCGGCGCGGCGGATTACAAATTAGCCGTTCACCTGAAAAACGGCAAAAGTTTATATACATTCTGTATGTGTCCGGGCGGTGAAGTCGTCGCGGCGGCTTCCGAATCCGGTCGGCTCGCCGTTAATGGTATGAGTCTGTTCGCCCGTGACGGAAGAAATGCCAACAGTGCGTTATTAGTCGGCATTACTCCCGAAGATTTCGGAAGTGAACATCCTCTTGCCGGAATGTATCTGCAGCGGCAAATCGAAGAAAAAGCCTTCCGGGCTGCCGGAGGTGATTATTCCGCGCCGGTCATCTGCGTGAAAGATTTTCTGCACAGACAGGAATCCAGAACATTCGGCAGAATTCAGCCGACTTACACGCCCGGAACGGCGTTTGTTTCTCCGGATAAATATCTGCCCTCTTATATGTGTGAAACGCTCCGCGCCGGTCTGAAAGAAATGGAGAAACGTCTGCACGGCTTCGCCTGTGATGATGCCGTTCTGACCGGAGTCGAATCCAGAAGTTCTTCTCCGGTGCGAATCTGCCGGGATGAGAATTTCTACAGTACAGGAATTCAGGGCTTTTATCCGTGCGGTGAGGGTGCTGGCTATGCCGGGGGCATTACTTCCGCGGCAGTGGACGGCATCAAATGCGCCGAAGCGTTATGCCGGAATTTATCTTCTGAAAAAATTTAATTTGATAAGACAAGGAGCTGAAATTTTTATGATACAGTCTATTTTTTCTTCTGCGGAAATTCTTCTTCCGGACTGGGAGAAAGCTGACCAGCTGACATGGAGTGTGATTGCCTGTGACCAGTTTACCAGTTCACCAGACTACTGGGAACAGGCAGAAACGCTCGTGAAAGATTCTCCGTCGGCACTGCGGCTGATTCTTCCGGAACTTTATCTGGAACAGCCCGGTCTGGAACAGAGAATTGAACAAATTCACGATACAATGAAAGAATATCTGGAACAGGGCATTTTCCGGACATATCCGGATGCCATGATTTATACCGAGCGGATACAGAGCAACGGCGTTTTAAGAGCAGGCATTGTCGGCAAGTTCGATTTGGAAGCTTATGATTATCATGCCGGAAGCCAGTCCCCTGTCAGAGCCACAGAAGCGACCGTTCTGGAACGGATTCCACCGAGAATGAAAGTCCGCGAACATGCCTGTCTGGAATCGCCGCATATTATGATATTAATCAATGACGAAAAGAAATCTGTCATAGAATCCTGTGCGGCAGAAAAAGACAAAATGCAGAAACTTTATGATACAGATTTGATGCTTGGCGGCGGTCATATTTCCGGCTGGCTGATGAATCCGGAACAGCAGAAAGCGTTTCAGGAAAGATTACAGGAGCTTTCCGAACATACCGGAAATCTGAAATTCGCCATGGGTGACGGCAATCACTCGCTTGCAACAGCAAAGGCTTGTTATGAAAAGTTAAAGCAGGAACATCCGGAACAGGATTTCAGTCAGCATCCGGCAAGATACGCCCTCGCAGAACTTGTGAATCTGCACAGTCCGGCACTTGAATTTGAAGCCATTTACAGAATCATCACGGAAACCAGTCCGGAACAGCTGATGCAGTATCTGACTGAATCGCTTGCTCTTTCGGAATCTCTAGCAGAACAGCAGATAACTGTCATTCAGGGCAGTGAAAAGAAAATGTACTATATTCACAAGCCCTGTTCCGCGCTTGCTGTCGGCAGTCTCCAGAATGCGCTTGACAGCTGGCTGAAAGACCATCCCGGAAAAATTGACTATATCCACGGCGAACAGACGCTGATTTCTCTGGCACAGTCTCCGGACAGCATCGGTTTTCTGCTTCCGGATATGGATAAAAATTTATTATTCTCCGGCGTGGAAAAAGACGGCGTTCTGCCGAGAAAGACCTTCTCCACAGGTCATGCCGAAGACAAGAGATATTATATGGAATGCAGAAAAATCAGAGAAATTTAAAATTTTTTCAAAAAATTTCAAAAAACTCTTGATTTCTGAAAAGAAATATGTTATAATAATATTATGCTAATATGCTGAAGATGTGAAAAGACCGGAACAAAATCCGGTCTTTCGTTTTGCAGTGACTGAATCAGAAAGGCAGGTAATGAATTTATATGAAACTCAAAAAATTCGGCAGTACCGAACAGAAAATCTATGAACTGATTGCTCCTGTTGTCAATGAACTGGGCTATCTGGTCTGGGATGTACGCTACGAGAAAGAAGGCGCGGCATGGTATCTGCGTATTTTTATCGACAGCGAAACCGATACTGTCAGCATCAATGACTGCGAAAAAGTCACCACGCCCGTCAGCGACCTGCTTGACGAAAAAGACCCTATCGCACAAAGCTATATTCTGGAAGTCAGCTCTCCCGGTCTGGAAGCTGACCTCATCAGAGAAAGCCATTTTGATGCCTGTCTCGGCTGTGAAGTCCGCGTCCGCGGATTCCGCGACTTCGAGAACGGCAGCCGCGAAATCGTCGGCGTGCTGAAAGACTGGAACAAGGATTTCATTACTTTGCAGACCCCTGAACAGACGCTCGAACTTCCGTTTTCGGCATTGACTTTCGTCAAGCTCTATTTTGAATTTGATTAATTATTATTGGAGGAATCTGAAAAAATGGACAGCAAGTTCTTTGAAACCCTCGCTGCTCTCGGTACTGAGAACAGCCTTGATACTGAAGTGATGATTGAAACCGTCAAATCCGCCATGCAGAAATCCGTACAGCGCATGTACCCGGAATGCAAAGAATCTATCAGAGTAGATATCGACCCGGAAAAAAAGATTTTTGATGTTTTCCTGCTCCAGCATGTTGTGGATGATGAGCCGATTAATCATACGGAAATCAATATCGAAGAAGCAAGAACCATCGACCCGAATACCTATGTCGGCGCGATTCTGGAACATAAGCTTGACATTTCCAAATTCAGCCGTGCTTCCGCACAGTCCGCGAAACAGTCTATCAAGGGCGATTTGAGAGATATCAACAGAGACAGAATTCTGGATAAATTTTTATGCAAAGAAAATGATATTATTACAGCGACTGTCATGCAGGTAGAACCCGGCAGAGGTTCTGCCACTCTGATGTATGACAAAACAGAATTATATCTGCTCCGTCAGGAACAGATTCCCGGCGAAGAACTCAAAGAAGGTATGCAGATTAAAGTCTATGTCACCGGCATTGTCAACCGGAACAAAAAGCCGATTATCAAGCTTTCCCGAGTTCACAGAGACCTGGTCAAGAGACTGTTTGAACTGGAAGTACCCGAAATTTTCGACGGCACTGTCGAAGTCAAATCCATCTCCCGCGAAGCCGGCTCGCGTTCTAAAATCGCAGTGGTTTCCCATGACCCGAATGTCGATGCCATCGGTGCCTGCATCGGTGCAAAGCATTCCAGAATTTCTGCCATTGTAAAAGAACTCGGCGGCGAAAAGATTGATATTATCCCCTACAGCGAAAACCCGGCGGAATTCATTGCCAATGCGCTCTCCCCAGCGAAAGTGCTGAAAGTCGATATTCTCGACGAGGAAGAACGCACCTGCGTAGCTGTCGTTCCGAATGACCAGCTTTCGCTTGCCATCGGCAACAAAGGACAGAATGCCAAGCTTGCTGCAAAACTGACAAGTTTCAAGATTGATATCAAGTCTGATGCTTCCGTTCCTGCTGACGAAACAACTCCGGAAACCGAAGAAACTGCACCGGAACAGCCTGCCGGAGAAGTTCAGCCGGAATCTGCCGAAACTGCTCCTGAGGAATAATCCTATGCAGAAAAAAATTCCCATGCGGATGTGTATCGGCTGCCACGAAAGCAAGCCGAAAAAAGAACTCATCCGGATTGTCAGGTCTCCGGAAGGAGAAATTTCTCTTGACTTTACAGGAAAAAAAGCCGGGCGCGGTGCTTATCTCTGCAGCAGTGCCGCCTGTCTGGAACTCGCCAGAAAACAGCGCAGAATCGAAAAAAGTTTTTCCTGCAAAGTTGACCCCGAAGTATACGAGGTGATGAAGAATGCGTTATCAGAAACTGACCGGAATTCTTAGCATCTGCCGCAAAGCCGGAAAAATGGCTCTCGGCTTCGAACCTATGAAAGAAGCTTTGGAAAAAAACAAAGTTTCCGGTGTGCTGACCGCCGCAGATATTTCACCCAAAACCTATAAAGAAGTATGTTATTTCTGTCAGAAAAAGGACATTCCTGTCTGTGCCGTGCCGCTGACAATGTTTGAAATCGGCAGTGTCACCGGCAGAAAAGCGGCAGTCATTGCCGTACTCGACAAGGGCTTTTCTGACAGAATCCGCCAGCTGTGCGCTGAACCGGAAACGGAACAGTCACCGCCGCTAGACTAGAGGAGGGATTTTGCCTATGGCAAACAAGAACAAAATCAAACTGACAGACGCTGCAAAGGATTTGCAGATTCCCACAAAAGAACTCGCTGCTTTTATTGAAGACCATACCGGAGAGAAAAAATCTTCCGGCTCTTCCATTACCGAACAGGAAATGAATCTGGCTCTGGAATATTATACCCAGAAAGCCAACGTCTCCAGTTTTGATGAATATTTTGCAACCAAAAATCAGCCGAAGCCGGAGAAAAAAGAAGAGAAAAAACAGCATATGCCTAAGAAAAATCATCAGGATAAAATGGCAAAGGCTGACAAGAAATCTGAAAAATCCGAAAAGCCTGAAAAGAATGAAAAGCCGCAGGAAAAACCTGCTCCGAAGCAGGAAGCCCCTGTACAGCCTGCTCCTGCCGAATCCAAGCCGGAAGAAAAAACTCCGGAAAAATCTGCACCGCATAATTCCGGCAAGCGCGAGGAGAAAAAGCGTTCCAAAAATCAGCACGGCGAAAAAACACGTCTCGGCGGCATGATGAACACCGGCAGCAGCGTCGTCAGCTCCGAACGTACCGAAAATACCGAAAAACGACGTACTGTTGATACCAGAGGCAGCTATATCGAACTGGATAAATATAACGAACGCTATGAACAGATTGCTCCTGCCGACAGAAGAAAAGATAATTATTCTACCAAAAAACAGAAAATCAATCAGAAATCCGCGCAGAAAGGCAAGAAATCCGGCGGCAGAAAACAGGAAACCGAAGCACAGCGGCTCAATCGTCTCGAACTGGAACGCGCCAGAAAACAGCAGCTCAAAGTCAAGATTCCGGATATGATTCAGGTCGGCGAACTCGCCGCAAGACTGAAAGTCAATGTTTCCAAAGTCATCGGAAAACTGATGGGTCTGGGTGTGATGGCAAGCATCAATGAAGAAATTGATTTCGATACCGCTTCCATCGTTGCCGAAGAACTCGGCGCAAAGGTGGAAAAAGAAGTTATCATGACTATCGAAGAACGCCTGATTGAATCCGAAGAAGCTGACGAAGAAAATCAGCAGCCGCGTCCGCCTGTTGTCGTTGTCATGGGTCACGTTGACCACGGCAAGACTTCCATTCTGGACAGAATCAGACATGCCAACGTTACCGCTTCCGAAGCAGGCGGCATTACACAGCATATCGGTGCCTATCAGGTCAAGCACAGCGGTCAGGTGATTACATTCCTGGACACTCCCGGACATGAAGCATTCACTTCCATGCGTGCCAGAGGTGCAAATATTACAGATATTGCCGTTCTGGTTGTCGCTGCCGATGACGGCATTATGCCCCAGACGGTAGAATCTATCAATCATGCCAAAGCCGCCGGAGTTTCCGTGATTGTCGCTATCAACAAGATGGATAAGGAAGCCGCTGACCCTGACAGAGTTCTCCAGCAGCTGACCGAATACGGTCTTGTCTGCGAAGAATGGGGCG
>DGUB01000094.1 GCA_002393815.1 Ruminococcus sp. UBA4321
GAATGACTGTCACACCGTCTCCGCACGGAATCGGGTTGCCAATCATGGTATCGGTATCCACCATACTGCGGATTTTCTCCACACTTACGCCGATAAAACCGTTAATCTTATGCTCACTCATAAAAAAACTCCTTCCGCGGTTCTGCCGCTGATTATAATTTCGGACTGACGATAGTTTTCTTTGCCTGTCCGCTGTCTTTCAGATAATTCCAGAGAAAGACAATTCCGGCAAGAATCGTTTTGCCGACATTGATTTTCACTTTACAGCGGAAATTATATCTGCTTTTGTCTTCGATAAAATCACAGCGAATGCCGATAGATTTTCGTTTGACATGAATCATGTTTCCGGTCTGGCTGAACAGGTTCTGTAACAGAATCTGCATCAGACCGTAATTTCTGGCACAGACAGCGGCATCCTCGTCCGCGATGACGATATCTGTTTCGATGGCGTACCAGGTCACGGCACGCCCGAACCAGCGAAGTGCCGGGGGCAGAGCGTGCAGACCGCTTCCGGCGAGGTCAAGCCGCTTTGCTGTTTTCTGCATTTTTTCCCAGATTTTGTCCATGAATTCCGGAACGGGCTTTTTCGGATTTTCCGGTTCCGGAGTCTCTTCTGTTTCCGGTTTTTCTGATTTTTTATCAGATTTTTTCTTTTTTTCAGAAGAGCCGGGTTTCTTTTCTTTTTTCTTCCGGGGCAGAAGTTTCAGACCGAAATACCGGACACTCCAGTCGAGTGTTCCGTCCCAGAAGCTGAGATTTACTTTCACGCCCGACACGCAGATGATAATGACAATACCTAAAATTATCAGTACAACGGTCAGCATGATTCGCATGAGAAGTCTTAAAATTCCGAAAAAAAACATCATGACGGCACATCCTGTTCTGTGAGTTCTCCGGTAAAAGTTCCGCCTGATTCAGCAGGCTTCGGCTCGGGGAGTTCTTCGAGAGAACGCAAGCCGAATACCCGGAGAAACAAATCCGTCGTCCGGTAGCCGATTGGATGTCCGGGAACGTCAATTCTTCCGGCTTCTTCGACAAGTCCCTTATCCGCAAGCGAATTCACGACCGAAGAACTGTCAATGCCGCGGACGCGCTCGACAAAGCCCTTGCTGACCGGCTGATTATAGGCGATAATCGTCAGCGTTTCCATCGCGGCATTCGAGAGCGGCTGCATTCTTCTGGTTTCCAGAGCCGTCCGGATAACGGGCGCGAACTCCTGTTTTGCCGCCAGCTGCCATGCCTTTTCCAGATGCAGAATTTGCAGGGCGGAATCTGTTTCAAGATAACGCTGTTCCAGCTTCTGCATGATAACCGGAATTTCGGATTCTGTCACGCCGAGAGCCTGTGCGATTCTGGAAGTTTCCAGAGGTTCTCCGGCAGCGAACAGTATGGCTTCCGCCATTGCAGAAAGCTGATTTTCTTCTGTCATGAAAACTGTCACCGTCCTTTTTTCTCACACATTGTCAGCAGTGTGTTATCTTCATTGAGTCTGATTCTGCCGAAGCGCGTCAGTTCCAGCACCGCGAGGAATGTCGCTACCCGTGCGGAGCGGTCAGTCACGCCGTCGTAGAGCGAATCGACTGTGACGGTATTTCCGCCATAAAGCCGCCGCAGAATCGAAACGACTTTGGAAATCACAGAAACGCTTTTCGCCTGTGTGACCGTATCTGTAATCTTATCGGAAAGCAGCTGCCCTTTCATGCGTTCCTTTCCGATTTGCGCGAAGATTTCGGCGAGCCTGTCCGGAGAATGCCGGAGCTGATAGGTCTGTTGTACTTTCGGGAGTTTCATAGGTTTACGGACGAAAATATCATCTGCAAGGAACTGTTCCCGGAGTTGTTTTGCTGCCGCCTGTGCGAGGGCGTATTCAATCAGACTGCCCTGTAATTCCTGCTTGGCTTTTTCGGCTTCTTCGGGTTTCGGAAGAAGCGAAACCGCCTTGATATAAACCAGTCTTGCCGCCATTTCGAGGAATTCTCCGGCAAGTTCCAGATTCTGCTGACGGGCAGCATCCATATATAACAGGTACTGTTCCAGTAATTTTGTGATTTCAATATCATGAATATTCAGCTGATGTTTAGAAATCAGATGCAGAAGCAAATCGAGGGGACCCTCAAAGACATCTAATTTAAACTGCATTTCCGTCATTGCGCTACCCCAGAAAGCTTGTCGCCAGAACCAGAAGACGATACACGCCGCTGACCGCATAAGACAGCGGAACTGTCAGAATATTCGTGACCATCAGGAGCATGACAACCGCATAGAAATATCTCTGATTTCTCATGAACCAGATGGCGGCGTTCGGCGGCAGAAAATAAGTCAGTACTCTCGAACCGTCCAGAGGCGGCACGGGAATCATGTTGAACACACAAAGATTGATATTGATAATCACAAAATAAAACAAGGCATCGCTCAGGGCTTCTATATTGCCGGAATACAGCCGGAGCGCAATCATCCCGGCGAATGCCGCAATCAGATTGGAAAGAGGTCCTGCAATCGCGGTGAGCATCATGCCTTTGCGCGGATTCTCGAAATTGTTCGGATTGACCGGAACAGGCTTCGCCCATCCGAATCCGAATAACAGCAGAAGCAGTCCGCCGAAAGGGTCAATATGCGCCAGCGGTGAAAGCGTCATTCTGCCTTCAAGCTTGGCGGTATCGTCTCCAAGCTTGTGCGCCGACCAGGCATGTGCGCATTCATGGAGCGGATTAATCAGCAGAATAATCATAATCCGGACAAAATATTCAATCAGCTTATCAGAAGTCAAACAATCATCCCTTTCCTGAAATTCAAATACACTATTTTATTATACTACAAAACGGGAAACATTGCAAGACTATTTTGATAAAATTTTACACTCTGCCGAAAAGTTTCAGAATTTAAGAGTTAATGCCGGACGGACACCGCATATTTTATCAATTGGATAACCATAGGGATTGAAATCTTTATAAGAGTAAACTTCCCCGGCATTTCCGAGAATATAATCATCTGCGCGCAGCCACCACCATGCGCCGCAGGAACAGATATTCCGATTGATTTTTTTGACTTCTTCCCTGCTTAAAAGATAGATATTATCATAACCAGAATCGCAGCCGTCCCGGAAAGTTTGGGCAATCATTTTTTTATCTTCCTCGCTGAATTTATGATAAAATGAATCGTTCAGCCATTTCCTTAATGTACAGTCTTGCCAGCGCACACCATATTTAGCACTGTTGTGATAGGCTTCTTCACAAACAATCTCTTTGCACAGCAGAGTACACCTGTCAGCAGATTTTTTGATAACATACCAGTCATACTTTCCGAAACGGACAATATCATTCACTTTTACATTTTGCAGAGTTTCAGATATTGTATGTTTTCTTTCAGCAGTTTGCTGATATTCAGGATATAATTTCAGATAAGCCTGCGCTTCTGCACTTCCCTGCTCGGCGGCTTTCCGGAATAACCGGAAGGCTTCTTCATAATGTGCTTTTCCGTCCCGGAACAGCTGTTCCGGCGAGGTTTCCGGCATCAGCTTTTGGAGTTCTTTTTCAGACAGAGGGCTGAACGTCAGAATTTTCTGTTTCAAGAGTATCACCCCTTTTATTTTTCATAAATTTTTACAGATTCAGAATTTTAGCGTCAGAACCGGGCGGACACCGTTCACATCGCTGACAACATAGCCACATCTGCTTCTGCTGAACGTTCCGCCGGAATAGACCAATGCTGCAAGACCGAGATTTGCACCCGGCGAGCGAAGCCACCACCAGGAACTGCAAGAGCGTATGCTCGTGTCAAGTTTATCTGCTTCGTCATCACTCAGAAGATAAACAAAATCCTGTGTATTGCCGCCGTCTGCGCCATAAGTCTCTGTTCTACAGGAAGTCTCTGCAATCCTTGCTTTCTCCTCGCTGGTGAACTGATTGTAGAACTCATGATTCAGCCATCTGCGGAGCGTACAGTTTTTCCATGTCACTTGTTCTGCTGTCTCATGATAAGCTTTTTTACAGACAATCTCTTTGCAGAGAAGAGTACACCTGTCAGCAGATTTTTTGATAACATACCAGTCATACTTCCCAAAACGGACAATATCATTCAATTTTGCATTCCGAAGAACATCGGCTGTTGATTTTTTCGTCTCTGTGTTTCTCTGACTGACAGATTTTGTATGCAGAAGCCTGTTTTTTTCCTTTCTGATTTCGGTTTCCATAATTTGATAAAAATTCACATACGCCTGTGCTTCTGCGCTTCCCTGTCCGGCGGCTTTCCGGAATAACCGGAAGGCTTCTTCATAATGTGCTTTTCCGTCCCGGAACAGCTGTTCCGGCGAGGTTTCCGGCATGAGCTTCCGGAGTTCTGTTTCGGTCAGAGGACTGAACGTCAGAATTTTCTGTTTCAAGCATCTCACTTCCTTGTATTTGATACTATTATTATACAGGATTTGAACAGAAATGTCAATCTGTTTTCCGCCGCCTGATTCCGGAAACCCTGCCGAAAAATATTTTTTAAAAAAATTTGAAAAAACACTTGCTTTTTTTCCGGCTTTATGCTATAATATATCACATAAGTGTTTTTACACGTTTTTTTAAGAGCGAAAGGGAGGTGTATTTCAATGGCAAAATGTGCAGTTTGCGGAAAAGGCGTAACATTCGGAAACAAGGTGTCCCACTCTCACCGTTCTTCCAACAGAACATGGAAACCGAACGTACAGCGCGTCAAGGCAATTGTAAAGGGTTCTCCCTGTCACATCTACGTATGCTCCAGATGTCTGCGTTCCGGCAAGGTGGAACGTGCATAATCCGCATGATGATGAAAAAACAATCAGGAGACAAGGGGCTTTCTGCCCTGTACTCCTGATTTTTTTACCTCCTTGCGCCGGATGTAAAAATATTTTTAAAAATTTTTGAAAAAGACTTGCTTTTTTTGTGAATTTATGATATAATAATAAGCATCATAAAGTTATGGGTAGTATTCTAAGAAATCCCATATAAGCTTGAAATATAATTGAGGTGAATATCTTGGCAGAAATCAAACAAAGTCAGCAGCCGATTACTAATCCGGCTCTGGTACAGGCTATGGACGCTATGAAACAGGAGCGCAACCAGAAAACAGAAATTACTTTTGTCAATCATGTGAAAGCAGCGCGTTTCCTCGTTCCTGCAAACATTCAGAGCGAACAGCAGGCAAAGGCAGACGCAAACGGTAATGTGCAGCTTGTGGAACAGCCGAAAATCAGCTTCGTTCTGTTCAACAATGCAGAGGGTCAGAAATATTTCCCCCTGTTTACCGATATTGCAGAACTCCGCAAATGGCAGGAATCCAGCAAGCACCAGCTTGCCGCACTGTCCTATAAGGATTTATGCGAATTTCTGAGAAGAAATCCGGAAAACGAAATTTTCGGCGCAGTGATCAATCCTTTCGGTCAGAACATCATGATGCCGCTGGAAAGCCTGTTCCGCATCCAGAATACAGAAGCCATTGCGCCCGGTACACAGATTCAGATTGGCACACTGAAAGAAGAACCGACCGAACTGCTTGACGCACTCAGACCGTATCTGGCAACCAAGCCGGAAATCAACAAGGCATATCTGCGCGTGATGAAGCGCGAAGACAAGCCGAACCCGAATTTCCTGCTTGTCATTGATACCGATGTTTCCGGCGGTGAAAACGCCATCAAGGAACTGTTCGACGGTATCGCACAGACTGCCAAGCCGCATCTTCGCAATGTGGAACTGGCAATTGTTCCGACCGCGAACAAGTTCGGTGAAGCTGCACTCCGTGACGCTGTTCCCTTCTACGAAAAAGAAGGCGCAGCTTCCGGCATCACCATGACAACCAACGCTGAATAAGATACAAAAAACAGTCCCCGTTTCCGGGGATTGCTTTCCTAACAGCAAGGAGTGAGTCTTATGCTTGAAAAAATCGGAAATGATATTGAGAAGGCAACCGTATTTTTAGAAAAAGTGAATCAGGTAATGGCTAGAGTTGCAGCGGCAGCGTGGCTGATAACCGGTATCTCCTACCTAATCAAATTATTCATATCGTGACATCCTCCCCCGTCTGTAGAGGCGGGGGCTTCCCCTCG
>DGUB01000012.1:0-1046 GCA_002393815.1 Ruminococcus sp. UBA4321
TTTATCTACAACAAAATGCTGGAAGATAAAATTGCTTATTATCAGCAGACAAAGAAAAAATTAAACAATACCCCGGCACAATATAAAGAAGCATTTCCATTCCTGAAAGATGTGGACAGCATGGCGCTTTGCAATGCCCAGATGAATTTGCAGAATGCTTACAACAATTTTTTCTCTCGTCCGAAAGTGGGATTTCCAAAATTTAAATCCAGAAGAAACAGCAGAAAATCTTATACCACTAATTGTATCAATGGAAATATCACATTAGAAAATGGATTTCTGAAGCTTCCTAAACTTAAGGGACTTGTCAAAGTAAAACAGCACAGACAAATTCCGGATGACTGGAAATTAAAATCAGTGACAGTCAGTCAGTCCGCAAGCGGAAAATACTATGCAAGTATTCTGTTTGAGTACGAGAACCAAGTACCGGAACAGGAACTGCATGATTTTCTGGGACTTGACTTTTCCATGCATGAACTATACAGAGACAGCAATGGAAATGAGCCGTCCTACCCCCGGTATTACAGACAATCAGAACAGAAATTGAAAAAAGAACAGAGAAAATTGTCTCACATGCAAAAAGACTCAAAGAATCGTGAAAAACAGCGTGTCAAAGTTGCCATACTGCATGAAAAAGTGGCAAATCAAAGGAGAGATTTTCTGCATAAGCTGTCAAGAAAATTAGCCAATGCATGGGATTGTATCTGCATTGAAAATTTGAATATGCAGGCAATGGCACAGGCATTGCACTTTGGAAAATCCGTCTGTGACAACGGATGGGGCATGTTCACAGAATTTCTGCGTTACAAGCTCGAAGAAGTCGGAAAGAAACTGGTGAAAATTGACAGGTTCTTTGCAAGTTCTCAGATATGTTCCTGCTGTGGTTACAAGAATCCTGACACAAAAGACTTGTCTGTCAGGGCATGGGATTGTCCGGAATGCGGTACACATCATGACAGAGATGTGAATGCTGCTGTGAATATCAGAAATGAGGGAATGCGGTTAGTTTCTGCGTAACCTGAAATAAAAGAACCGTGGGACACACG
>DGUB01000012.1:1092-4721 GCA_002393815.1 Ruminococcus sp. UBA4321
AACCGTGGGACACACGGGGTTAGCCTGTTTATGCTCAGTACACTGATACTGTCGAGCAGGAACCGACTGCCTACTTTTGTGGGAGGAAGCCCCCGCCTCTATAGGCGGGGGAGGATGTCACAGCCGTTTTTTATTTTTCATGCTGTCTGCTCCTTTACTGGAGAAATGCCGAAAAAGTGTTCTGTATTCTGCTTTGCACAGCGGATGAGTTCTTCTTCCGGAATATGCATGTATTCCGCAAGCGTCCGGGCAACATACTGAATGTTCTGCGGAAAATTGATTCTGCCGATACCGGAGACATTTCTCGGAATCAGGTACGGCGAATCTGTTTCAATCATGACTCTGTCAGACGGCAGAATGCTGACAGCTTCTCTCAGTTCTCCGGCGCGGCGTTCGTCACAAATCCACCCGGTAATGCCGATATGAAAGCCCATCTCCAGATAAGTTTCCAGCGTTTTTTTGTCTCCTGTAAAACAGTGGACAACTGCGTTTTTACAGATAGCCGGATGCTGACGGAAAATACTGATGAATTCTTTCGCTGCATCGCGTTCATGCAGGAACATAGGTTTTTCCATGCGTTCGGCAAGTTCAATATGCTTTTCCAGACAGCGAATCTGATTCTCTCTTGCTGAAAACATTCTGTCGAAATCCAGACCGCATTCCCCGACAGCAAGAATTTTATAATTTTCGGCGAGAATTTCTTCCATTCTGTCGAAATCTTCTTTCCGGGCATCGTTGGCGTTATGCGGATGAATCCCGGCAGTACCCCATGCATCATGGGTCTGTACAAAACGGTGAATTTTTTCATTTTCGCGCATTTCCGAGCCGGTCAGAATGCAGGCAACGCCGGCATCTGCGGCATCTGCAAGCACTTTTTCCGGTTTGCAGAACTGGCGGCAGAACAGATTCACGCCAATATCATAGTATTTCATAAATCTAAAAATCCTTTCACCACAGATATTATTTTTTACTCTCCTATTTTATCATAAATTATTCTTTCTGTCAAGCCGTAAAGAGATAAGATTCTGCCTGTTTCTGATATCTGACATCAATCAGCGCGTCAATGACCGTGCCTTCGGGAGTATATTCTTCCGAAAAAATTTTTCCGTCCTCGCGAATCAGCTGGAGAAAGCTGCCGTCTGTATACGGAATGCGGAGTTTCATGCGCTTTGCGGTCTGCGGCAGATGGTGAACAATGGCGTTCATCAGTTCCGGAATGCCGCTGCCGTGCTTCGCACTGAGCCAGACCGTATCAAAATCGCTTTTCTGCGGAATCTCCTGTACTAAATCCGATTTGTTCAGTACATGAATCTGCGGAATTTCTTCACAGCCGAGTTCTTTCAGGAGAGACTGTGTCATCTGCATTCTGTCCTGAATATCCGGTTCGGAAGCGTCGAGTACATGCAGAATCAGGTCAGCCTGTGCAGTTTCTTCCAGTGTGGAGCGAAACGCTTCTACAAGATGATGCGGCAGACGGCGGATAAAACCGACAGTATCGGACAGAATGACCGTTCTGCCGTCAGGAAGTTCCAGACCTCTGGCAGTGACATCAAGCGTGGCGAAAAGTTTATCTTCTTCGAGTACTCCGGCATTGGTGAGCGTATTGAACAGCGTGGATTTTCCGGCGTTGGTATAGCCGACAACGGCAACTGTCAGGATGCCGTCTTTTTTGCGGCGTTTCGTTATGAACTGCCGGTGCTTCTCGATTTCTTTGAGTTCTTTTTCAAGAGAAGCAATCCGGCTGCGGATATGGCGTTTATCGGTTTCGAGTTTGGTTTCGCCGGGACCTCTTGTGCCGATACCGCCGCCGAGCCGGGAAAGAGCCTTTCCCATTCCGGTGAGCCTTGTCAGCCGGTATTTGTACTGTGCAAGTGATACCTGAATTTTACCTTCGGCAGTGCGGGCGCGTCCGGCGAAAATATCCAGAATCAGCATAGTACGGTCGATAACTTTGCAGTCGGTAATATCTGAAATATTACGCATCTGCATTCCGGTCAGTTCGGTATCGAAAATCAGCATATCTGCTTCTGCATTCTGAACGGCTTCGGCGATTTCTTCGAGTTTTCCGGCACCGATACAGGTAGCGGCTTCCGGAGCAGGTCTGGACTGAACACAGGTCATGACGGTTTCACATCCGGCAGTATCGGCGAGTTCTTCGAGTTCCTTCATGGAGATACCGGCATCATATTCACCGGTATCAAGTCCCACAAGAATGGCTTTTGGTTTCTGGATTTCCTGTTGAATTTCATGCATAGAAATAATTCTCTCTTTCTTTGTGTTTATGCTTTGCGTGACGGCTGTAAGCTTTTACAGACTTTTCCACCTGTGTGGCAGGGCGGACAAGCCCCCAGTCCGCGCGTTTTTTCTGGTCAAGTGCTTTCTTTGCCTTTTTGCTTAATTTTTCGTAAGGCACAAATTTTTCGGTTTTCATAAAATAATCCCCTTTCATGATAAAAATTATAGATTTACAGATTCGCCGTCTTCGGAGATTCTGACCGCCGGGAAGATGTTCTGTAAATCTTCCAGCCAGATTTCCGGGTTGGCTTCTGCCGGACTGTAATGCGTCAGCCAGAGTGCGGCGGCATTCGCCTGAGAAGCCAGACGGCAGGCATCCTGCATGAGCATATGCCCTTTCTGGTTCATGCTTTCTTTTTTCTCGGTATCGCCGTACATGCCTTCACAGATAAATAAATCGGAATCCTTCGCGAAATCGACAATTTCCGGAATCGGGCGCGTATCGGTGGTGTAGGTAATTTTTACGGATTTTCTGGAATCGCCTGTCACCTGTTCCGGGGTGACGGTTCTGCCGTCGGGAAGGGTAACAGTTTCGCCGCTGTGGAGCTGTTTCCAGAATTTTACCGGAACTTCCAGAGCCTTTGCGGCATCCGGCAGAAAGACGGGCTTTTTCCGGAGCGTCAGGGAATAGCCCATACAGGGAACTTTATGGTCAACCGGCAGTGCGGAGATTTCCAGCATAGTGTCAATCTGGGTTGCAGTCCAGGAAACCGGCTGCGGTGCGAGACTGTGCAGAATCACCGGAAACGGCAGACAGTCGCAGACGGATAATAAATTTTTTATTACGCGTTCCCATCCTTCCGGATAATAAATCTCCAGAGGTTCGGTACGGGAACAGTTTCCGAGTGACAGAAGCAGACCAGGAAGTCCGGTCACATGGTCGGCGTGTCCGTGTGTGATGAGAATCGTTTCGATTCGGCTGAGTTTGCGTTCATGCTGGGCAAAGGCGACCTGTGTGCCTTCGCCGCAGTCGATAAGAACGGCTTTTCCGTTATATTCAACGAATAAACTGGTCAGGAATCTGTTTTTCAGGGGGAGCATTCCCCCTGTACCAAGCAGACAGATTTCCGGCATAAATATCACTTCTTTCTTAATAATAAATTATTTTTTCTTATCCCAAGGTTTTTCTTCGCTTCCGGCTTTGAAGTTATAAATCGGCTTGATGATATTGATGATTTCGGCAGTCGGTTCCAGATTGTCAATAATTTCCTGCATCGGCTTGTAAGCCATGGGGCATTCATCAAGCGTATCCATGCTGACGGAAGTCGTATAGATACCCTGCATCTGTTTCCGGTATTCGGCGATAGAACAGGTTTCTTTTGCCTGACTTCTGG